>NZ_JBNHER010000090.1:0-27133 GCF_050015975.1 Dapis purpurea BLCC-M126
GCGCTCAAAAGTCTTATGGGTGAGGGTAGGAGTCAGGAGACAGGAGACAGGAGGAGTAAGGAATTTAGAGAAGGCAGTCGGAAGCATTATCCCTCAATTTCTCTGTCCAAATCTTGCTGTTAATACTAACTTTTTGAGGCTTTTCAACTCAAATCAGCGCACTTTTTCCCGACTTAAAAATGCCAAAAGCAATATCAGTAAAACCTTTAATTCTTTTTCAGCAAACCCTAATTACATTCAGCTTTAGTAAAGACGTTAGATAATCTTTACTAAAGCTAATAATCTCCTACTAGCAATTAGTTTTTGCTAGTGGACTGACAAATCTAAAATTGTGGGTAAAAAAACTATTACCAATGGATAATTGATGGCTAATCAAAAATAATTATCCATTATCCATCGTTCATTATCAATTAATGAACTTGACCCCTATTCCTATTTTTACTTTTTAAGCAGGTATGGCTTTTAAGGTTTTTAATGCTTCTTTAACGTGAGCGTCAAAGTCAAGCATAGAGTCAAAGATATGACGGATAATTCCCTCTTTATCTATGACGTAAGTAACTCTGCCTGGAAGTATCCAAAGTGTAGCAGGTACATCATATAATTGTCTAACTTTGTTACTGGTATCGCATAAGAGAGTAAAAGGCAAATTATATTTACTCGCAAATTGTTTGTGAGATTGTTGGGAGTCTCCACTAATACCAATTACCTCAGCACCAGCATCTGTAAATACCTGATATTGGTCTCGAAATGCACAAGCTTCCTTGGTACATCCAGGTGTATCATCTTTAGGATAAAAGTAAACAACAATATTTTTCTTACCACGAAAGTCAGAGAGAGAAACTTGAGTGCCATCTTGGGATGGTAAGGTAAATTCTGGTGCTTTATCTCCTACTTTTATTTTCATCTTAAGTACAGTATTGTGATTCAAAGATTGTTGACATAATGTTAACTTTTGTTATTTTAGCTTAATAATCTTTATCTTTGCTTTATTAATGGAGCTTGGCGTCATTTCAGTTGTCAGTACCTCCTGGTAAAGCAGGAGGCTTGGAATACAGAATATTCTTTGAAACCTAAATTTTATAGCACTACACATTTAGGTTAGGAAATTTCTAATACCAATTTAACAAAAGAATGTTACGAATAGTAAGGGCAATAAAAAGATTTTACAGGAGATTTACCTTTGACAAAAAATATGATTTCCCAGTTAAAAAATGATATATAAGCTATTCCCATACGACTCCTGACTCCTGACTCCTAAAAAGTTCCCTAGCTATTTGTAGCAAACATTTATCAAATTGGTATAAATACTGTTTGCGGAGTATTTCTGTAGGAAAAACTCAGTTAGAGATTAATTTTGACTTTTGCCTTGTGACTTTTGACTTGCCCGTAGCGTTATACCTGCCAATTCAGATACACTACCCTTTTCAGTTTGAAGTTGCCAGTTACCCACTAAATTCAGAGTACCCTCCAAAAATTGACTCCGACATAAGCGACGCTGAATCTTACCACTGGTAGTCTTAGAAATACTACCAGTCTTCAACAAATTAATAGCATAAACTTCCACCGTATGTTCCTCAGCAACTGCCTGACGAATAGCTCCCACTATTTCTTCAAAATTCAACTTCCGTAAATAACTACGCTCCACCTCCTGAACAATTATTAACCGCTCATCATCTTCTGCCTCTATAGAAAAAGCTGCTCCACAACCAGCCCTCAAAGCTGGATGACATCTTTCTACAGTCAATTCAATATCTTGAGGATAACGATACCTACCCCACAAAATCATTACATCTTTAATCCGCCCAGTAATAAATAATTCCCCATCCTGTAAAAATCCTAAATCTCCTGTCCGTAAAAAAGGTCCTTTATCTGCCACAAAAGCATTAAAAGTTCGTTCCGTTTCTTCCGGTTGTTGCCAATAACCCTTACCTACACCAGTACCCGATACCCAAATTTCTCCTACTTCGCCCTCTGAACATCTAGTTAAAGATTCTGGATCGACAATTACAATTTCGTCACCCAACCAACCCCAACCACAACTAACCACTGCCCTACTTTTCTCCCCACCAACTACAACTTGGTTTTCTGCTAAAGCTTCAGCATCTATATATTTAATAGTAGGAGCTTTTGTTTTTGTTCCTCCACTAATAAATAGAGTAGTTTCTGCCATTCCATAACAAGGATAAAAAGCTTCCTTCCGAAACCCACAAGTAGCAAAAGTCTCGGCAAATCTTTCTAAAGTTGCAGCTCGTACAGGTTCAGCTCCCGAAAATGCGACACCCCAACTACTCAAGTCTAAATTTTTCAATTGTTCTGGGGTGACTTGACGAGAAACTAGGTCATAAGCAAAGTTCGGTCCGCCACTGGTTGTTGCTTTGTATTTGGAAATAGCTTCTAACCAACGTATGGGTTTTTGAATTAAAGCTACGGGTGACATGAGGGTGACTGGAAAACCTCCGTAGAGAGGTTGTATTACTCCACCTATTAATCCCATGTCGTGGAACATGGGTAGCCAAATTACGCCTTGACTTTCTGAGGAATGTTCAAAGGACTGATAAATAATTTCTGAATTATGTAGGACGTTGCGGTGAGTTACCATTACTCCTTTTGGTTTCCCTGTGGAACCGGAGGTGTATTGGAAAAAGGCGAGGGTGTCTGGATCTATTTTTGGTTCTCTCCATTTTGGAGCTTCAGAGAATGAAATTTTATCTGTGGCTATCCAGGGTAACTGGTTGAGTTTGGGAGCTAAGTCTGGATTTTTGGCTAATTTTCCTTGAATTTCGTTCAAAAAAGATTCTGTGGTGAGGATGGCTTTTGGTTCGGAGGATTCGACTCTTTCTTGGATTTTAGCTATAGCCTCATTGTTGAGGGGTGGGTTGCTAGTGACGGCGATCGCCCCTGCACAGATACAACTAAAAAAACTAGCGATAAATTCTAGTCCGGCAGTGTAGGGATAAACGACTAATATTCGGTCTCCTGGGCTGATGAATGATTGGAGGTGGGCAGCTATCGCTCGTACTTGGGTATTTAATTGTTGATAAGTTAAGCTACCAGACTCAGTTTCTCCATCAGGCAAAAATTTATAGGCAATTTGGTCGGGAAGATTTTGGGAGCGATCGTTTAGGATATCTAGTATTGTTGAGTATTTAGCCATTAGGAAATTTTTTTAATAGTATTGGTAAGTTTTTAATCTCTACCACATAGTTGTAATTAGGTCAAATCACTGTTAGAGCAAGTTAGAAAAATTAGATCGCCATCCTAAAATGAATATGAGGCGATCGCTGGTTTAAAGAACGAAATTATAGGTATTTCAGGCTAAAAAATTTGATTAAGCAATAAAATAGCTAAAGATTGTACATTAAGTATAGGATATCACATAATTGGAAAATAAGGCTGAAACTATTGAAACTATGTTGACGAGTTTAGGGATTTTTGGCGATTTTTTGTCAGATTTTTGTCAGAGGTTAATGACAATCTTTAAAATGTTCTATCAAAAAAGCTGAGATTTATAATTAAAACTTTTAAAATGTCGATCGCTGAAATAATTTAAACATCTAATTAAAAAAATGTTCACTTTATATTTATATGGCAGTAATACTAATTAGAAAAAATTTTCTAAATATTGCTAATAGGCAGATAGGTAGTAATCTGTTGTGCATTTGTGCATTTAAACGACTTATTATCAAAAGAAAATTCATATTACTTCTGACTGCGCGCCTTCTGACTTATACACATTTTAAATGCGTATTATCTTAGAGGAATGAGGGAAGAGAGAAAGGGCAAAAAAATATAGTATTACTATCGAGAAAATAATCAGTAGTCGTGCAAAATAAATTTCTTAGTTGAGAGATGCAACAGGCAGCAGGGATTCAGTAGGATGTGTAATTAATTTTGTATAGCTACTTGTAAGAAAATTTATCGGAATATCCCTGGAAAGGTTCAAGTTTATATATATTTGTGTAGTGCTATAATTCCTTAGCTTAAGATTAACTTTCTTCTATTTTTTTTCTTACTTAATTTATGAAAATTGCCATTATTGCCTCTGGATTTTTACCTGTATTAGATGGAGTAACTGTCAGTGGTTATTATCGAGTCCAAAAACTAAGTCAACTAGGGCATCAAGTATTATTATTTTGTCCTGACTATAGTCCCCTAGCTCATTTATATCCAAATTGGAAAGATTATATAGGTAATATTTTTCCTGGAATTCAAGTAATTAACTTACCTAGTACACCATTTCTAGATTTTGAAAGAAACGTAGGATTTAACACTTACCAAATAGTCCGCCGAGAATTAGAAAAATTTCAGCCAGAAATCATTCATGTAGATGAACCAGAAAGGTTATTTTTTGCTTTTTTCCGTTTAGCTGGCATCGAATTTGCTCGACAAAATAATATTCCCTGTGTTTGTACTTTTAGAACTAACTTTTTAGAATATTTTGAAGATTTTTTGCCTTTACCAAAAGGGATTAACTTGATGTTGCAATTAATCTTTCAAAAAAGTTTTGTATCAATTTACAACAAATACGATTTGACTTTAGTTTCCAGCACTATTACCTATCAAAAAATTGTTAGTATGGGAATAAAAAATGCTATGTATGTCAACTTTCATGGTTTTGATATAGAAAAATTTCAGTCAGCCACAATAACAACTAATTTTTGGGAATCAAATTATCAAATTCCTAATTTAGCTAACAAAGTAAAAATAGTATTTTTAGGTAGACTAACCGAAGATAAGGGTTGGAAATTTACCTTAGATGCTTTTGTCAGACTTCAACAATTAATCAATATAGAAAACATTGCCATAATAATTGTTGGAGACGGTCCGATGCGTGAGGAAATATCAAACAGATTAGCTCAAGTGACAAATCATGTTTATTTATTAGGTAGAATACCTCCTGAGAATGTACCTAATATTTTGAAAAATAGTGATTTTCATGTCACAGCTTCAGAAAAAGAAACCAGAGGTTTAACTGTATTAGAAGCGTTTGCAGCAGGTATTCCAGTAGTTGCCCCTGAAGCAGGAGGAGTCACAGAAAATATTCAAGATGGTAGGAATGGTTTATTATTTATGCCAGGAAATCAGGAAAGTTTTTGTGAGAAATTAAAGTTCTTAATTGAAGATACTAATTTACGGAAAGAAATGGGAATTAATAGCAGAGAAGCTATTGCTAAATATAGTTGGGATAATGCAGTAGCTAACTTAGTTAAAATTTGGCAAGAGCAAATTATACTAAAATCTCAGTGTTAATTATGGTTTGCAGAAAAACTAATCAGAATTGTGGAACAAGCCTCCTCTCAACCCAATCTAAGGGTGCTTCAAGCAAGTAGTGATTGGGCAAATACAAAAGCTACTTATAATTTCTGGAATTTCAGGAGATTTCCCTGTTAGTTACTGATTTATATTTATGATAAAAATACTTAGGGTTTGCTGAAAAAGTATTATGGGTGAGGGTAGGAGACAGGAGACAGGAGAAGTAAGGAATGATAAGGAGGCAAGGAGGAAGAATTGTCCCTTGATTTTTCAGCCAATAGTCAATCAAAATCCTTACTTTTTGAGCTTTAAAGAGCAAAAACCTTGTACTTTTTCAATGCCTAAAAAGGCTAAAACTTTTATCTGTCAACGCTTTGAGATTTAATCAGCAAGCCCTACTTAGATCAGTTGAAACAGGAAACTCTCGATTTAGTAACTAACAAATCAAGTTTAATAAGGAGCGCCATCAGGGAACAACACACCTATCCGTTTTTCTCGCACCTGAGCTTCCTCAGCACAAAGTTCCTTGAGAGAATCAACAACTTCTTTTTCTAACCCTAGTTTTTCTGCTATTTGGTAAATTTTAGCCATTTCGTCCGGGTGTAACTCTCCATCAGCGCTACAAGTTTTAATAGCAAGATAAATAACTGTACGACGACCAGCATTATTTACGGCAGATGCTTGATTTAAAACATCAATTACATCTTCATCTGCTGGGTAAGTTTTAGCTAATTCATATCCGTCACTGCCGAGTGCAGCAGCACGACCAGCAATCCAATTTCTTTCTTCTGGTGCTAGTTCTCCATCTCCTTTTGCACAAATCAGAACTGATTTGATAATTGTTTCATGATCTTTGGTTGGCGGAACACTCTTGAAGCCATAGGTTTCACCATGCAACCACAACTTAGCATCCTGTTCCATGTCAGACATAATTTAATGCTCCATTTTTAATTTTTTACTTGCACTATCATCATACAATATGATGGAAAATTTTAATTTTTGAGAGTGTAAAAAATTATTACAGCAGCAAGGTTTTTCCCTCCTGCTCAGATATTGGAGGTTGTGCTTTGATAATAGCATCTCTGGTTAATTTGGAGTGTTATAATAAACTGTGTCTATTACCCTAATTATTATTCGCTCTTATAAAATTTCGTTGATCAATCCAGTTTTTGTGTAAGTCCTATATTTAATTAAAATGATAGTAATAGTTGTAATAATTTGACCAATATATTTTTCAAAAATTTCTAGATATTGCTAATAAAAAAAGAAGTAACTTATTTGCCTGTGAAAATAAGTTTTATCCAGAATTAATTCTGGATATTATTAAAATTTATTGTTTACAAAATCCGGTTATTATCAATTATTTTCCTGGGAGTGAAACTGTTTTATTAAAAGCTGGATATTTTTCTCTAAAAGCTTTAGGAGAAATTTTATTTTTTATCTTGTCAAATATCCAAAATAGAAAAAAATATTCTCTTTTAACACCTACAAACAGGCTAACAACTAATCTCCAAATTTTTCCCAATTGTTATAAAATGAGTTAAACATTATCAAAAATTTATGACTGCAACAACTCCTACTGTTAATCCTTTCTTAACCAATAATTTCGCCCCCGTTAAAAAAGAAATAACTGCCGACAACCTCAAAGTTATCGGAGAACTACCTCCCGATCTCTCAGGAATGTTTGTGCGTAACGGCCCCAACCCACAATTTGACCCAATTGGACAATATCACTGGTTTGATGGCGACGGAATGCTCCATGGAATCCGAATAAAAGACGGTAAAGCATCCTATCGCAACCGCTATGTACACACAAACAAATTCCAGGTAGAAAACCAGGAAAATAAACCACTATGGCCAGGATTATTAGAGCCACCCCAACCAGATAATCCGTACATTACAAATGCTAGTAGAGCTAATACTGCTCTCGTATATCATGCCAATCATTTTTATGCTCTCTGGGAAGGCGGTGCGCCGTACCATATTAAACTGCCTGAGTTGGATACTATTGGTAAACAGACTTTTAACAACAAACTCCAATCTCCTTTTACTGCCCATCCTAAAGTTGATCCTGTCACAGGAGAAATGATGTTTTTCGGTTATTCAGTAGCTCAACCTCCTTTTTTACAATATGGCGTTGTTTCCTCAACTGGTGAATTGCTGCGGACAATACCTATTGAATTGCCTGTAGGAGTAATGATGCACGACTTTGCTATTACGGAAAACTATAGTATATTTTTCGATTTACCGATGACTTTTCGCCCAGAAAGAATAGAAAAAAGTCAGTTCCCATTAATGTTTGAGTCAGAAACACCCAGTCGCTTCGGTATTATTCCCCGTCACGGTGATAGTGGCGAAGTACGTTGGTTTGAAACTCCAGGTTGTTTTGTTTGGCATACTCTCAATGCTTATGAGGAAGGAGATGAGGTTGTATTGGTTACTTGTCGGGTGAACTCTACTAATGTATTTGTGTCTAATGAAAGCGATCGCCTCCCTGATGCAGATATTCCTTATTTACATCGTTGGCGGTTTAATTTGAAAACTGGAGAAGTAAAAGAGGAAAAGCTAGATGATGTACCTTCTGAGTTCCCCCGTGTCAATGAAGAATTATTAGGGCGAAAAACACAGTATGGTTATTCCGCAAGAATGGCACCAGGAACTTCTCCTTTGTTTGACGGATTGATTAAATATGACTTGGATACAGGGAAGTCAGAAACTTATGAGTTTGGTAAAGGGCGTTATGGTGGAGAGGCAGTCTTTGCACCTCGACTCAATGCTAGGAGCGAAGATGATGGTTGGTTGCTGACTTATGTTTATGATGAAAATACTCAGACTTCTGAGTTGGTAGTAGTTAATGCTCAGGACGTAAGTGGGGAAACTGTAGCGCGAGTGATTATTCCGCAGCGAGTGCCTTATGGTTTTCATGCTGCATGGTTGACAGAAGCGCAGTTGAGTTAAGTATTAGATTTGTCGCTTTATAACTCAAAAAAACTGGCAAAATCTTGTCATTTAAGGATTTTAGTTTTTGCCAAGCAATAAAGCCTGGAATTAATCCTTTGTCTTAATTTGAGCTATTTTTTTCATCTATTTAGCGACAATTCTATTATAGCACTACACAAAAGTGTTAGGGATTTAATAAAATTGATATCCTTTACAACCAATAGTTTGCTCTGAATAAATGAAGCGGGGGGTGAAAATAATCCCCGCTTAATCTCTTATTTTTGGCTTGATTAAATTCATCAAAAAATTACTTTAACTGACTTATTAATTGTTGTATCAACTGACTTTGTTCTTTAACTTGATTTTCTAAAGTTAGAATTCTTTTCTCTAGAAATTTTACTTGTTGTTTTAAGTCTTGCTGTTCAGGTTCTATTCCTGTTTCCAGGATTGGGTTGTGCTGATTTCATAGGTATTAAATCTTTAATATCAGTATTTAAAAGTTTGTTAGCAGCTTTCATTATAGCTCTAAAACGTTCCAATCCTGACATTACATTTTTGTTTTTCTCAATATTTTCATAAACAAATTCAAACTCACCTATTAATTGATTTGTTGCCTCCAATTGAATTGTTAAGTTGTCTACTTGGTTAGTTAGTTCACCTCCCTCTTGTTGTAATCTAGTATTTGTCTCAACACTATGGGATAATGCTTGTCTTAACTTCTACTTTTCTAACTTATATTTCTCAATTACTTTTAAAGATTTATTTAAGTTATCTTTGAGCTTTAAAAATTTTTCTCTCTCTTCTTTTCTACCTCTAACTAACTGCGACCTACTCAATGATAAACTTTTATGATTTTGGCGTAATTCTTGATACTGTATTTCTAGCTCATCCCGTTTGAGCTTTTGGATATGTAGAGGAAATTGATTAACACTTTTATAATTTTTATAGCCAGAAGTAGCAGTATTTTGTTTAGGAAATTAACATTTTTTTTTACCGTACAATTCTGGATTATTTGATCTTTTTTTTACACTAATATAGTTTAAATCATTCTATTTATGATTAACAATAGAGATTATAGATAATATGATAAATTTTGCTGGTTATCTAAAACAAAGTTAATCCAGTAAAATTACTGGCAGTAGCTAAAGCTAAGGCTGTGTAGCGTGGTTAAAGACGAGAATAATCCTAGAAAATGATACAATGATATTGAACAGAAGAAATACTGAATACTCAGAGTCTGTTTCCTTTGGCAAAATGAAAAACTAAATTATATCATGTCCGTTTTAATAGTGATAATTAAAGCTCGTAGTCGGGCTTTAGCCCGAAACATAGATATTTATAGGGCTAAAGCCCAACTACAAACAAAAACTTTTTTATAACTAATTATCCGGACATGATATTACTCAATATTTGCCAACCTGACTACTAAAATTTTCACCAAAAGGATAGTAATAGTTGCAATAATTTGACAAACCTATTTCCTAAAAATTTATAGATATTGCTAATAAAAAAAGAAGTAATTTATTTACCTGGAGTGGTCAGTTATCTTCAGGATTAATTGAGACTATTCTCAAAGTTTATTGCTTTCCAAATTCGGTTATTCTCGCTTCTTTTGCTGGTAGTGGAACTGTTTTATTAGAAGCTGGATATTTCTTTCTAGAAGCTTATGGATGTGATATTAATCAGAAATTATATAACTTTTAATAACACTTGCATGACCAGCAACAATTTGTAAATAACCTACAGAAGATATTGACCATACACGGGTGTAACGAATATGTTCATCAATTATTGAATCATTATATGTGCCCAAAAGGTGCATTTGAACTGAAAAAACCGAAAAGCCTTCATTGAGCTGAATGCGTTGTTGTGAGGGTATCAGCTCCGTTAGCTTGAGAACTCCACAACGGTGCATCTCAAGGTCTTGCTCTTTAGTAACAAGTTCCCCAAGATGGTTGGTAAAGATTAACTCTGGTGCAATAAGTATGTCTAGTTCAGCTACATCAGATGTCAACATAGCTTGCTGAAGGCGTTCCTCTAGCTCAATAATTTGTGATTTAGAATGTTTACTCACAAAAACAAATCCTTGCCAAAGCCTAACTATTAATTCTATTGTAGTTGCACTACATTTTTTTTATGAAATAAAAATACTTCTTTTTTTTCCTAAAATATTACAGATAACAACAGTCTAAAAACTTGTCACTAACTTTTGCCCAATTATTATAAAATAAGTTAAACATTATTAAAAATTTATGACTGC
Organism: Dapis purpurea BLCC-M126; assembly: GCF_050015975.1. NCBI lineage: Bacteria > Bacillati > Cyanobacteriota > Cyanophyceae > Oscillatoriales > Microcoleaceae > Dapis > Dapis purpurea. The sequence continues at coordinate 10,454 of NZ_JBNHER010000090.1, forward strand.
AACAACTTTTACCCTTAATCCTTTCTTAACCAAAAATTTCGCCCTCGTCAAAGAAGAAATAACCACCGACAACTAATAAGTGTGATTACAAAGACTTTACAGGAGATGTCTATTTAACAAAACAAAGAGAATTTATGACCTAAAAAATGGTATTAAAACCATTCATTCTGACTCCTGACTCCTGACTCCTGACTCCTGACTCCTAAAAAATAACCTAGCTATTTCCAGCAAACATCGATCAATTTGGTATAATGTATCGTCAAACAACAATCTCATTCGATCGCGGCACTCTTATCCTCCATCCCCCACCCCAGGGGAAAGCTTGGATAGACTATGCCACCTGGGATGACCGCATAGAAAAATTTCGAGTCCGGGCAATAGACTATCGCCCTTTAGTTGAATCATTAAAGGCAGCAAAAATCGACTTTGTTGACAAAGCTAAAGAATTTGCACCTCTCGAACTCATTCCTAGTTTCGAGATGCCACCTTATCCTCATCAAGAGGCAGCATTGAAAGCTTGGAAACAAGGTGGTAGAAATGGAGTTGTCATTCTCCCGACTGCTTCTGGCAAAACATATTTGGCACAACTGGCAATGCAGGCAACTCCCCGCAGTACCCTGGTTGTTGTACCAACTCTAGATTTGATGCACCAATGGTATGCACATTTGAATGCTGCTTTTCCTGATGTGGAGGTGGGGTTGCTCGGAGGTGGATCTAGGGATAAAACACCAATTTTAGTAGCGACTTACGATAGTGCAACTATTCATGCAGAGGCCATAGGAAATAAATATGCTCTATTAGTTTTTGATGAATGTCACCACTTACCCACTGATTTTTATCGAGTAATTGCCGAATACGCGATCGCTCCTTATCGTCTCGGTTTAACAGCAACTCCTAACCGTTCGGATGGTCGTCATTCTGACCTAGATTATTTAATCGGACCTACCGTTTTCAGCAAAACTCCTGAAGAATTAGCTGGTGCCGCTTTAGCTGATCATCAAATTGTGCAAATAATGGTCAAACTTTCGCAACAGGAGCGGGAAGAATATAACAAATTAATGACAATTAGAAATGACTTTTTAAAACAGGCAAATATTAAATTAGGTGGGTTAAATGGTTGGAAAAATTTTGTTATATCGAGCGCTCGTTCTACTGCTGGTCGTCGAGCAATGTTAGCTCATCGTCAAGCTAAAGAAATTGCTCTTGGTACAGATGGAAAATTGCGAACTTTAGGTAATTTGCTTGCTCAACATTTCCCAGAACGTACCTTAATTTTTACAGCGGATAATGCTACAGTTTATCGAATTTCCCATGACTTTTTAATTCCGGCAATTACTCATCAAACTCCTGTTAAAGAACGCCATGAAGTATTAAGTAAATTTCGGACTGGAGAATATAAAACTATTGTTGCTTCTCATGTTTTAAATGAAGGTGTTGATGTGCCAGATGCGAGGGTAGCAATTATTTTATCTGGTACAGGTAGCGAACGAGAATATATTCAAAGGTTGGGTAGAGTTTTGCGTCGAGGTAGCGATAAAAATAAGTTAGCAATTTTGTATGAAGTTGTTACGGAAAATACAACAGAAGAGCAGACTTCTCGTAGACGTAGAGGTGGAATTAGGCGACAAAAACCTCCTAAATCTGAAGAGAAAAAACTGGAAAAATCTAAAGTTCAGCCATTAGAAATTGTTAAGCCAGAACCTAATTATGGAATTAATAATCCTGCTGCTCAACTTGCAGCAGAACCAGGAGCAAAATATGGAGAAAACAAACAAAATTATGTTAAAAAATCTGTTAATTCTCAAGAACAAGAACAGGAAAAAATAGAAATTGAGCCATTAAAAAATATTCAGCCTGAACAGATTTATGAAATTAATAATCCGGCTGCTCAACGTGCAGCAGAATCAGGAGTAAAATATGGAGATGAGAAACAAAATAATTCTGAAAATGTATCAGAAATAAAAACGGATGAAAAATTGTCAGAAAATTCTGATGATGACACTAACATAGAAGATTTTTTCTAATTTGCGGAGTATGACAAACGTAAATTTCCCCTACAAGTCGGAGGAGATGTCTATATGGCTAGGTATAATAAAAAATTTTTATTATTAATACCTGATTTTTCTCTATTATTCATCTCTAAAAATTTTAACTTATCTCTATATTATTTAATTCTTTATAAAGAAATGGATACGATATTAGTTATTTTTGATACTAAAATTTAATATCCAAGATATTTCAAATAACAGATATATCATTAATATAAACAGAAGCCAGTTATTTTAAAATTGTTTTAATTTTTTATCAAAAAATTGATTTAACCAAAATTTATCCTTTTCATATTCTTATCTTAAAACAATGATGCGATCATAAATTCTGTGCAAGTTTTTCTGAGTAATACCATGTTCAGGTAAAAAGTTTTTATTTGTACAATTGCTATAGCAACATAAATACCTATCTTAGGGCTAGAGCAATTATACGAACCTTAATTATCGCTGTTTAACTGGAGATGATCTAATTAGTTTCTCAGGAATTTATCGCACAAAACTTAATTTTTTCAATCTTAAATAGGCTGTAAAGATGACATTTACAACAAATCAACCTGCTCAAATGACAGGTCTTAACGGCTATAAAGTTAAGCCTGTTATCACCATCGGTGAAACTATTCCTGGAACTTCAGGAAATTATACTCCTCCGGGAATTCTTGATGGTATTGGAGCTTTTGAACTTGAGGAAGATACAGTTCGAGTTTTGGTTAACCACGAGTTAAGAAGCGGTGTTGGTTATGCCTATGCTTTGGAAAATGGCACTGAACTCACAGGAGCCAGGATCAGCTATTTTGATATAGATAAGGAGACCTTAGAAGTAGTTGATGCAGGTCTTGCTTATGACACTATTATCAATCGTAATGGTGAAGTAGTCGATGAGATATCCGACCTGGAATTTGGAGGATTAAATCGTTTCTGTTCTTCTATCTACGTTGAAGGTAACCAGTTTGCAAGTGGTTCGGGTATCGTTGATAACATTTATTTCACAGGAGAAGAAACTTTTGGTGGAACTGAATTTGCATTAGATATTGAAAATAACACCCTTCATGCTCTTCCTTGGTTAGGAAGAGCTGGTTGGGAAAATATAACTCAGGTAGATACTGGAGATGCTGAGGAAGTAGGTATATTAGTGGGAGATGACCGTGAAGCAGCTCCTCTACTTCTTTATGTAGGAGAAAAAGATACAACTGAAGGAGCAGGTTTTCTAGAACGTAACGGTTTAGCTGATGGTAGTCTCTACGTCTGGGTTCCTGATGCAGAATTAGGTGATACTGAAGGAGAAAATGATCCAGATAGCAATCCCGATCCAGCAGGATTTAATGGAACAGGAAACAGTGAGTCAGGAACATTTGTCGAAATTGATTATTATCGCCCAGAAGAAGCAGGAAGTGCAGAAGATACAGATGGGGATGGCAGTATTCAAGACGAACTAGGTTATGATGAAATGGGATTTGCTACCCAAACTCAACAAGATTTACTTGCGGAAGAAGCGGGTGCTTTCCAATTTTCTCGTCCTGAAGATGTAGCGACAAACCCTGCTGATGGTACAGAAGCAGTCTTAGCTTCTACCGGTCGGAGCCGTCGTTTTCCTGATGATATTTGGGGAACAACTTATAGTGTTGACATAGAATTTAGTGATTCAGAGATCGCTGCTGACCTAACAATTCTCTATGACGGAGATGATGCAGGTGCTGGACAATTTGCACATCCTGATTTTGGTGTGCGTAGCCCAGATAACTTAGATTGGGCAGATGATGGTTACATTTATATCAATGAAGACCGATCTACTGGAGAATTTGGAGATACATCTGGAGAAGAAGCATCTATCTGGAAGTTAGATCCAACAACTGGGGAACTGATCCGTGTTGCTCAAATGGATCGTTCAGCAGTACCAGGAGAACCTATTCCTCAAACTGATGGAGACCCTGATGATATAGGTGACTGGGAATCTTCTGGAATTTTGGATGTTTCAAGTTTGTTCGATCAAGAACCTGGTGAGTTATTTCTGTTTGACGTTCAAGCGCACAGTCTCAGGGATGGAGTTATAGCAGAAGAAAATTTGGTACAAGGAGGACAGTTAGCTTTTCTGCAAGAGATCCCCGAACCAAGAAGTGAAGCAGTACCATTTACTCATGCTCACAATGATTATGAACATGATTTTCCTCTCTTTGATGCCCTAAGCTATGGGTTTATTAGTGTAGAATCAGATATTTGGCTCTATCCTGGCGATGACGAAAATCTACGAGTTGCTCACGATCCTGTACTAAACCCAACAACTCTCCCAACTATAGAAGAACTCTACCTCGATCCTCTACAAGACTTAAAAGAAGAGTTCGATAATGGTGGTGTTTATGCAGATGGTACACCTCTAACACTCCTGATTGATATTAAGAGTGAGGGACTGTCTACCTACCAAAGACTCCATGAAGTTTTAACAGAATATCAAGAAGAATCTCCTGGATTATTTACTACCTATACTCAAGATGAGATGGGTAACTACACTGTTACTCCTGGTGCGGTAACTCCAATTATCTCCGGCAACCGTCCTCGGGAATTTATGGAAAGCCAAGAGGTACGTTACGCTGGCTATGATGGACGTAAAAGTGACATTGGCACTGATGCCGATCCAGGTTTTATGCCTCTAATTAGTGATAACTGGAATAATTTCTTCAGTGGAGATTTAGCTTGGGATGGCACTGGTACTATTCCTGAAGACACTGAAACGGAATTAAATCGCATTGTCTCTGAAGTTCAGGGAGAAGATAAAATATTCCGTTTCTGGAATTTGCCTCAAGATGCTCCCAGTGTTTGGGGTCCTCTATTTGAAGCAGAGATTGATTTAATCAATACTGACGATTTGGCTGGACTTTCTAATTTTATCCAGTCTGAACTGGAAAATCAAGAGCCGTTAAATCTCGTGGGAACTGATGGCGACGATATGTTAGTAGGTCGTCAAGGCGATGATACTATTGCTGGTTTACAGGGTGACGATCAAATTGATGGTCGTGGGGGTGATGATATTCTCCGGGGCGATAAGAATAGTCGTTCTTCTGGTAGTTCTATAGCTGGAGATGACACTATCAATGGTGGTACAGGCGATGACCGCATTGGTGGTAAAGGCGGTAACGACGAACTCTATGGAGATGAAGGTAACGATAGCATCTGGGGTGATGATGGTGATGACCTCATCCGAGGTGGTTTAGGTAACGACGTTCTCACTGGAGATGACTTCTCTGGTGGTCAAGGTTCTGATACCTTTATCTTAGCTGTTGGTGAAGGAACTGATACTATTGTTGACTTTGAAGTTGGAACTGACTTCATCGGTTTAGCTGATGGTCTAATGTTTGGAGACTTGAGCTTTACTGGAAATAGTATTATCTCAGGAGAGGAAACACTCGCTGTCCTCAATGGTATTGATACCACCACTTTAACTGAGAGTGACTTTACTTCCGTATAACTTTCAAATACTGCTTCTACAATCAATTCTTAAGGGTCAGTATTTTGAGGAATAAAGTTAATATTCCTTTCAAGTTCAATGAGTAAAAATTAAGGTAATATCTCCTCAATATTTACTGATTAACTTACCCTAAATAAATTTCGGATAAATATTTAAGAAAAATATTTATCCGATCTTTTTTCAAGTCTCCGAAATAGAGGATAAACTCGCTGTCCTAAACGGAATTGATACCACAGTAAGGGGGGCTGAGAGAGTAATCCTAAATGCTTTACCAAATTATTAGCCTTTGGTATAACAGTCAACTTCAAGATTGTGTCAGCTCAGAAGGCTGCTTTCTCCATAGAAGTTAACTTGTTTAATCGCCGCCTCGCTTTGGAAAACATTAGGTTTTCTTTATATAATTTTTAGATAATCTTTATAAATTAGCTCTTAGTAACCCCACATTAAGGATATGCCATAGCAATTTCTCCTCATATTAGGTAAAACCGCAATTTTGCTGAAAATTTAAACTAAACTTAACCAAATAATAAACACAATTTAAACATCAACAATTATTGTTACTCTGGATAGGTCAAATACAAAAAAATGTAGCTCAAAATATATAGTATTTCCTAAATGTGAGCAGTTTTTTGAGAGAAGACTTTTGATCTATATAAAAATACCTAAATCAAGGAGAATATGGCTAAGAACGTCATCATTATGATCGGCGACGGTATGGGCTGGGAAATGGCTCGTGCTGCGGCAATTCAGAAACAAATCAACGAGGGTTCTGAAGGAAATACTCTGAGTGATTTTTATACGGAAGGCGTAGGAGAAGGTTTAAGCTTCCAGGAGTTGGAAGGTTTCTCCCTCGTTACCACGAGCAACACTTACATAGATGGAAACAAGAGTAACTCTGCTCTACAGGGGAGACCTTTTGACCATGTTACTGGCACTGCCCCTGAACGGGAGGGATTTGAGTTTGATCCTAACCCTGCTCTGGTTGAGGGCTTTTTTCCTGAACTTCGTTCCAGTTTTGGTTTCGACGAAGATCCAATCCGTGACGAAGACGGTAATATTATTGGGGGTAACTTACCTTTCTACGATGTTAACCAAGGCCCTTCACTACCCTGGGAGCGCATTGGAGAACCCACTGATGAAGTTGATGGTGTATTTGACGTTGAATATGTTAAGAGCTTGTATCCTGACTCTGCAGGTACGGCAACTGCTCTGTACTCCGGTGAAAAGACCTATGTGGGTGCAATTGGAGTTGAAATCCATGAGCATGACATCGAAACTTTAGGTGAAATTGCTCGTGATTTGGGTAAATCCTTTGGTACAGTTAGCTCCGTTCCCTTCAACCACGCAACGCCTGCTGCAGCAATTGCTCATGTTAACCAACGTGGCAAGACGACAGAAGATAGTGTTAATGCAGAAGTTGACGAGTTTGGTCATGCTATCCCTGACAATGATAACATTCTGTACCAGATTCTTAACGAAACTCAGCCTGAATTGGTTCTCGGTGGTGGTCATCCAGATGGTCGTGGCGATGAACGTTACATGGATCTGGATACCCTAGAAGAATTGCGAGCCGGTGATTATGAGTACACCTTCCTAGAGCGTGGTGAAAATGCAGGTCAAACTTTGCTAGAAGTTGCTGCTGAAATTGATGTCAATGCTGGTGAGAAACTGTTTGGTTTGTATGGCGCTCGTGGTCAGGGCGGTAACTTGCCTTGGAGAACTGCTGATGGCGACTACAGCAATGCAGGTTTGGGGGGGCGTAGGGATACGACCCGTCCTTTGGATGAAGGTGAAACTGTTGAGGAGTTCATTGCTAAGGAAGTTAGCTACAATACAACTCTGATGGACATGACCACTGCGGCTCTTGATGTTCTCGGTGATGATCCCGATGGTTTCTGGGTTACCATTGAGAGCGGTGATATTGACTGGGCAGCCCACGACAATAATCTTGACAACATGATCGGTACGACTTTTGACTTTGAAGAGTCTGTACAAATTGTGATGGATTGGATTGAGGCAAATGGTGGTTATGAAGAGAACCTTCTGGTTGTTACTGCTGACCACGACCACTATTTTACTCTCAACAATGACTTCCCAGAACTGCTGCGTGAAGTTGGTGCTGAAGCATTGACAGAAAACCCAGAGCCTTCAGCTTCCGGTCATTTCTGGGGTTCTGATCCTGAAGTTAAATACGGTTGGGGAACTCATACCACTATCCCAGTACCTGTTTACTACGAAGGTGCTGGTTCTGAGTTGCTAGATGCTCTCGAAGGCGAAGGCTTCACAAGCTACGGTGAAGAAATTCCTGGTATCCCTGGTTATGTAGACCAAACTCACTTAGCTCACGTTCAGGCTCTATCCCTAACTGGAACTGAGAACTACATTAATGGTCACGAAGACGATGAAAATCTTGTGGGTGGCGACGAAAGTGACCTGATCATGGCTCGTCTCGGTGACGATACGGTTGCTGGAGGAATGGGAGATGATGTAATCTTCGGTGGCGAAGGTGCTGATATTCTCCGAGGTGACAAGAATAGTCGTTCTTCTGGTCGTTCTCAAGGTGGAGATGACACTATCTTCGGTGGTCTAGGTGATGACCGTATCGGTGGTAAAGGTGGCGACGATGAGCTTTACGGTGATGAAGGTAACGATAGCATCTGGGGTGATGATGGCGATGACCTCATCCGAGGTGGTTTAGGTGATGATGTTCTAACTGGAGATGACTTCTCTGGTGGTCAAGGTTCTGATACCTTTATCTTAGCTGTTGGTGAAGGAACTGATACTATTGTTGACTTTGAAGTTGGAACTGACTTCATCGGTTTAGCTGATGGTCTAATGTTTGGAGACTTGAGCTTTACTGGAAATAGTATTATCTCAGGAGAGGAAACACTCGCTGTCCTCAATCGTATTGATACCACCACTTTAACTGAGAGTGACTTTACTTCCATTCTCTAATTGGCTTTAACCCGATCCCAAACTCCCTTCCTCTATCAAGGGGAGGGGATATTAATTTTTCGGCGTTGCTGATTTTGGCTATGATTGTGCATTAATTTTGCATTAATACTATTAACATTGAGCATTTTATATTTTGCCAAATTTAGGTTTCATAGCTTGATTAACCAATGCCATTTTTCTAATAATTGATTTTACAAATGATTGATTTTACAGTGGTAATTTGCACCTACAATGGAGAAAATCGTCTACCTCAAGTTCTAGATAGACTACTTTCTCAAAAACAGACCAAAAACCTGGATTGGGAAATTTTAATTGTTGATAATAACAGCACAGACCAGACTGAAAAAGTTATTCATAACTATCAATTAAAATCCTGCCAAAATAATCCTAAAATCCGATATTTATTTGAACAAAAACAAGGAATTGCATTTGCTCGACGTTTAGCAATTAAGGAAGCTAATAGTCCTCTAATTGGCTTTCTTGATGATGATAATCTACCTCATCTTAATTGGGTTGAATCGGCTTATTCATTTGCTAATTTACATCCTCAAGCGGGAGCCTATGGAAGTCAAATTGAGGGTGTGTATAAAATTAATCCTCCCCAAAATTTTCATCGAATTGCTTGCTTTTTAGCCATCATTAATCGCGGAGAAGAAGCATTTCGTTATGATTTATTAGAACGTTGGTTATTTCCCCCCGGTGCAGGTTTAGTCATTCGGAAACAAGTATGGTTAGAATGTATACCGGAACAACCTTTTTTCACAGGAGTATCAGCTCAATCTTTACAAAATAAAGGTGAAGATATGGAAATGCTTTCTTATGTGAGAAAAAAAGGTTGGGAAATTTGGCATAATCCTCAGATGAAAGTTGAGCATCATATTCCTTCTAATCGCTTACAAAAACCTTATCTTTTAAGACTACTACGAGGAATTGGCTTGAGTCGCTATTATACTCGAATGCTACAATATACTACCTGGAAACAGCCTTTTTTTACAGTTCTTCATTTTTTAAATGATCTGCGAAAATTGATTATTCATTACTGCTATTACTATAAGGTGATTAATAAAGATTTAATAGCTCGCTGTGAATTAGAACTTTTTTGGAGTAGCTTAATTAGTCCTTTATACTATTGGTTTAAGGCTTAAAAATACAAAATTTTTGATGAAACCGACTATTTACTTTTACATCCCTCGTAAATTATTTCCCCAAAAGTTACCTGAAAATCCCCATGAGAATTGGGCTGGATTTGGTCTAGGAATTTACGCTTGGACATTGCAAACTTATCTGCGTCTAAAAGCAGATGGTTTTTCTTGTGAATTAGTAGATTATTTACCCCACTCTGGAATTGTTATTGTTCATCGCAATTCTCTTTATATTCATAAAGGCATAAAACCAGGAAAAAATTTACTTCTAATTTGTCTTAAGGCTGAATTAAATTTTTATCCCTATGCTCAATTTCATGTGGTACAAAATCCTGAAGAAATAACAGCTATAAATAATTATAACTACTATATACCTCACTGGACACAACCAGGATTAATTCCTCGGCAGATTGAACGCGGTAATCAGTTTAAAAATATTGTTTTTTTTGGTCATAAAAATAATTTAGCTCCGGAACTTTTAAGTTTGAATTGGACAAATGAACTCAATAAACTAGATTTAAATTGGCGTCCGATTATTAATCAAAATCACTCAACGAATTATCAAAAAATTGATAATCGTTGGAATGATTATAGTCAAGCTGATGCAGTAGTTGCTATCCGCAGTTTTGGCAAACAGAATAAATATATAAATAAACCAGCAACTAAACTTTATAATGCTTGGTTAGCAGGTGTTCCCGCTATATTAGGTTATGAATCTGCATATCGTACAGAAGGAAAACCTAACTTCAATTATTTAGAAGTTACTTCTTTGAAGGAGTTGCTTGACAGTTTAAAAAAGCTAAAATTCGATATAAACTTACGTCAGACTTTAGTAAATAATGGTCAATTACAAGTAGAAAAAATTAATCCTGCTCAAACTACTAAAAAGTGGCGTTACTTTCTCACAGAAATTGCAATTCCTGCTTTTGATGACTGGTGTTCTAAATCTAGTTTAGTTCAAAATATGATTCTCGAAACTCGTTATTTATCTTGGGCGATTGAGCGAGGAAAGTCTAAAATTATGTCTGTTGCATCAAATCTTAAACTATGAAACTATTTTACTACAAACGTCGAGATGGGTTTAGTAATTTTGGAGATGAATTAAATAATTGGTTATGGCCTCAACTCCTACCAGAATTTTTTGATGAAGATGAAACAACCACTTTTATTGGCATTGGAACTCTATTAAATCAACTCTTACCTCAACGAATTCCCCAAGCTCAACGTTTAATTATTTTTAGTACAGGTGTAGGTTATGAACAGCCATTAAAAACTTTAGATAAAAATTGGAAATTGTACTGTGTTCGAGGAAAATTATCTGCTAAAAAGTTAGGTTTATCTCCTGATTTAGCAATTACAGACGGGGCAATTTTAACGAGACGTTTATATCAACCTTCGCAGCAAAAAAATTATCGTTTTACTTTTATGCCACATATTCATCATGCCACTTTTGCAGGAGAAATCTGGCAGAATATATGTAAACAAATCGGATTTCATTATTTAGATCCCCGCTCCTCAGTAGATGATGTATTATCTACTATTAGCCAAACAGAAGTTTTACTAGCTGAAGCAATGCATGGCGCAATTATAGCTGATACTTTTAGGGTACCTTGGATTCCTATTATTACAAGTCCGAGAATTTTACTGTTTAAATGGCAAGATTGGTGTTCTTCAATTGGTGTAGAATACTATCCTTATTTTCTTTCACCTTTGGTTAAATCTTATCCCCAATATGCTGGTGGAATTCGTTCCTCGCTAAATGCTTTTAGTCATTGGAAAAATAGTTTACTCCAATTTCCTAACTTCAGACAAATTTGGCAACAACAAGAACAAGTTTCTGGTACACAATTGCTGAAAATTGCTCAAACTGGACGACAACAATTGAGTTCAGATACTCAACTTGAACGTTTAACAGTTCAACTGGAAGAAAAGCTTGATATTTTGAGAAAAGATTGGTGTTATAACTATTAAAAAAATCATATAGAAATTATTATACTGCTGAGGTACAAATTTATATTCATTAGCTAAAAGGGAATAGAAAAGAAGAAAAATAAGTGTACTTCAATTTGACAAATTCTATTCTAATGTAAACCCAACCTCCGCAAAATAGGAATAATAATATAATGACTCACACCTAGACAAAAACCTCCAACACAACCCAACAAACTAAAGAAACTTATACTGGCAAAAAATTCTAATAAATTAGGCACACTTTGATTCACAACAATAAACTCTAAAAATAACTTGGGAAATATATTTAACTGTTCCAAACTAACAAAAACTATTGCCGTTAAACCAGCAACCAACAAAGCATAAACCGAACTATGCTTTCTTAAACCCAGACCCATAGTCATAACACCAGTCGCTACTCCCACAGACAATTTACCCATAATTTCTAGAATAATTAAATCTTCTGTTGTCGTGTAGACAGTGGTAGCAACTTGGGAAAATTGCCAACATAACCCACCTAAAATATAACCAACCATTCCCATAAATGCAGTTCGCCAATAACGACGACGCTGACCAAAACCCCCCACATCAGTTAAACCAACTCCCGTCCCCAAACCTGCCAAACCAAAGACAACTATTTCTGGACCGATAGTCAAAGGAACACCCGACATCATCAACCAAAAATTAGTAAATAAACTCAAACTAGCTAGGCGATCGCCTACTACTGACCAATAAGCAAAAATCAATCCGAATATTGCCCCAATACTTCCCCCGACTCCTCCCAATATCATTTCCCAAGTTGTATCTACACAACCTGCAAGTGTTTGATTAACTATTTGAGATGCAGTATAGGAAAGTCTACTAATATTGTTACCCAGGTTGATCAACTGAAGTTTCAAGAAATTTTTAACCTTTATGCGAAAAGCAGATATTCCCAAAGACCTCTTTTGCTGTCGATAAATTTTAGCTAAACGGACTTGAACTTCTGCTGCTGTACCTGGTCGTTGAGCTGCATCTAAACTAACCATATCATCCAGTAAGTTAGCCAAAGTCGGATTAATAGGTTTCAACTGTCGCCACTTCAGTTTACCAGTAGAAGGGTCTTCCAATTCTGCTGGATATTGACCAGTCAATAAATGAATGCAAGTGCGACCCAAAGCATAAAAATCTGTAGAAGGACTTATTTCACCTCCAGCAATTTGTTCTGGGGGACTATATCCAGGAGAAACTAACCTAGTTGTACTGCGTTTTGCCACAGTTTGTGTAGGTCTAATTCTATAATTATTTAATTGTTTCACTCCCCCAAAGTCAATAATTACTAGTTGACCCTTGTTTTTTCTATGATGACGAGAAAAAGTTTGGGAGAATTTTGTTAGAGAGGAAACTTCCACTCCTCGCAACATTAAATTAGATGGTTTAATATCCCTGTGAATAATTTTCCGACGATGTAGTTCCCATAAAATTTCTACAGCTTGGGAAAGCCAGTTAATGACATATATATCTGGACATCCTTGGGGATATTGCTCAATAATTTCTTCTAGGGTACAACCATCAATTTTTTCCATGACTAAACATGGCAAAAACCCTTGGTTAGAATTGCCAACTTCTGACTGACTATTTCGCTTGCGGAGATGAAAATAGTCTTCTGCTTCGACTTTGGGAATACCAGAATGACGTAAACTGGCTAACACCCAAGCTTCCTGGTCAAATAGTTCAAGAGCTTTAGGGGAGGTTTCTACTAATACTTTAAGAATACGTTCGGTTTGAGTTTTTTGGTCCCAAACAATGTATATTTTGGCAAATCCACCTGTACTTATTTTTCTCAGGGGAATGTAGCGATCGTTTAGTAGGAGTGGGGTTCCGCAACTTTGGCAGAACTTATTTCCCCATGCCTGGATTGGATTTGGACAATGGGGGTTTATACAATGGACTTTTGATAATAGGGACTGATACACAGTCATCATTAGAATTTAGAATTCTGAATTTAGAATTCAGAAGTTGTTTTTGTAACAGGGATGGGTGAGCAACCCTCTAAAAAAATTTCAGGAATTAGGTAGGATTCCCGACCCAATTATTTTAATCTAAACCTACCTTATACCAATTCACTTTAAAGATGTCATAAATAGTTTCAAACTTTGAGATGTGAAATAATTGCCTGAAATTATTGTACGAGCAAAGTTTTAAGTCTATAAAATCTTAAAGCATGACTTTATATACGGGGGAATGGCCATTCGCCCCTACGACTTTTGACTTCCGTGAAACGGTATTACCTGTACAAAATTAATATAGCGTTTAATCAGAGTATACAAAAGAAGGAAATTTAACAAATGCAAAAGGTTGTCATTATTGGAGCTGGCCCAGTAGGATTATTGCTAGCCCACTATCTACTCAGTCGCAGAAATTACCAGGTTGAGATTTATGAAAGTCGGCTCGATCCTCGATTGGCAGAACAATCAAGTCAGCGTACCTTCCCAATTGCTCTACAGTCAAGAGGTCTAAATGCTATTGAGCAGATTTTTGGGTTAAAAGTAGCTTTAGCAAAAAAAGGAGTTTGGTCTCAAGGAGTTTTAATTTATCCCAAGCAAGGCAAACCTCGTCAGATTAACCGGAAGATGCCTACACTACTCATTGACCGCAATCAACTTAGTTTAGTGCTATTGGAACATTTGCTAGAACAATATAGTCAGGAGTTGCTGACGGTAAAATTTGATTGTCCCTGCGTTGACATTAATCCAGAAACTCAGGAGGCGATCCTTGAGTCCAAAAATGGAGAAAGGTTTACAGCTAAATACGATCGTCTGGTGGGAGCTGATGGAGTACGTTCCCTAGTACGGGAGGTATTAAGTGCTAGAGCAGATATCCAATGTCAAAAAAATTTTATCCCAGATGTATACAAATCATTGCACGTTCCTAGAATTGCCCCAGATAAAACAGTAGAGCTGGCAGGAAACTACGTTCACACCTCAACTTTGGGCAAAGGAATTCGATTAGTTTTGGCTCCTCAACCTGACGACTGGCTTCATGGAACGCTGATCTTTCCCCCAGATAATAATCCCCTGGAAAATTGCACTACTGATGAAGCAGTTTTAGCCTATTTTCAAGATAACATCGCATTTATCAAACCTGTAATGCGGTTAGAAGATGCTGCCATGCTCCGACAACAGCCTGTATCGAAAATTATGACAGTCAAGTGCGACAGAATGCACGTTGGCGATCGCATTTTGCTTGTTGGTGATGCTGCCCATGCAGTTTCTCCATCTATTGGACAAGGATGTAATGCTTCACTGCAAGATGTGCAAGTATTTGCTCAATGTTTAGATCGCTACGAGGATAAATGGGAAGAAGCTCTTCCAGCTTTTACAGTCGAGCGACTATCAGATGTTCATGCCTTGCGAGAGCTGTCAGATTATAGCTTTCCCCGCTCAAAATCTATGATGTTAGAATTTGTTTTTCGCCTAACCGTTGGTAAGAAGCTAAGACCTTGGTTTCCATTGCTGACAAATCCTCTGCCAATGGAGTTGATCATGGAGAGTGAACTTCCCTATTCTGAAGTGCTGAAACGAGGTCAAGGCTGGATTAATCGAGTCAGAGAATCGATCCAGAATTAAATCCTAGTTTTTTGTGCAAACGCCGTTCTACTAAACTTACCCAAACTTACCCATGAATGATTGCATGAGCTTTGGAGTTAGCTTCCTGCTTCCGCGAGAACCACCGACCGCAGTCTGTAACTTATTCTCTCCACAGGCTTAAATTCGCTTGGAACTCAAGCTACTAATACACATAGTTGGCCAAATTGACAGCAGCATTAAAGTCTCTGTCAGCCTCAAAACCACAGTTGCTACATTCATAAGTTCTCACATTTAACGGCATTTTCTGTTGATGCCCACAATGAGAACATATTTGAGAACTTGGATAAAATCTAGGAGCTATCACTAGCTTACTTCCATACCACTCACACTTATATGTAAGCTGACGTTTGAACTCATAAAACCCGCAGTCTGCTATGGCACTTGCTAGTTTATGATTTTTGAGCATTCCACTGACATTCAAATCTTCTATCACTATGGTGCTGTGGTTTTTAGCTAACCATGTTGTGAGTTTATGCAGTGCATCTGCTCTAATATCGGCTACTTTTTTGTGAAGTTTTGCTAATTTTTTTACTGCTTTAATTCTGTTTTTAGAACCAATAACTTTTTTACTGACTGCACGTTGATGACGAACTAATCGTTTTTTGTCTTGCCTGTAGGCTTTGACATTAGCAAATTTACTGCCATTAGAACAGGTTGCTAATGTATTTATGCCTATATCTACACCAATAGTTTCTTCAACTTTTTCTGTTGGTACGGGTTCAATATCATATTGAAAACTGATGTACCAATTATCTGCTCTTTTGGATATTCTGACATTTTTTACTTTGCAATTAGGCAAGATTTCGTAAGTTTTTACTACTCCTATTCTGGGTAATTGTATGTAGTTTCCTTGGAAAATCTTAATACTTCCTTCTAAGTAAAAGCTGTCTTTTCTACCTTTTTTCTTAAATTTTGGGAATCCACGGGTTGGAATAGTTAGAAAGTTTTTAAATGCCCTCTCTAAATCCCTTAAGGCTTGTTGTGGTGCACATTTAGACACCTCATAATACCAGGGATTAATTGATTTGACTTCGGCTACTAAACGCTTATGCAGGGTGATGGCGCTTGGGCGTTTTTTAGTTTCTTGATACTCACTCATACAAGTTGCTAATCCCCAGTTGTAAGCGTGTCTAGCAACACCAGCGTGTTTAGCAAGAATTGTTTTTTGCTGATTATTAACTTTTAACTTGGTTTTAAAAGATTTCATTTTCAACAGTTAAGAAGTTAGATAGGCATTTGATTATATTACCAAAATTGTCTAATTATGTCAAAGTTTGTCTAATTATTTGGTTTCTGTTGTTAGCCCCATCTCCATTTTGTCTTTCTGGTAATGGTAAACTACTCATAAAATTATACAGGAAAGTATTAAAATTAAGTTCACGAACTTCGGGTATCTCTGCTGATTGGAGATTTTACCCGATCTACAGCTTTCAGTTCATCTTTCTATTTACCGAATTATTAATTATTAATTGTTAATTAAATAATTGTGGTTTAAAGCC
>NZ_JBNHER010000091.1:0-17640 GCF_050015975.1 Dapis purpurea BLCC-M126
CTTTAAACCTGAATTATTTAATTAATAATTAATAATTAATAATTATTCGGTAAGATTGACCGTTTGGTGTCGATGAGCAATATGAAGTATAATGCTATTGTTAATTCTGGTATTCAGATAGTGGAGCGAGTACCTATCCCTGATGAGTTGCTATCAGAAGATGCGCAAGTGGAAATTGCAGCGAAGAAAGCGGCGGGTTATTATACTGATGGGGTAGTGCCAGATGAGAATGTTTTGTCAACTATTAAAGGGAGAAATTTAACTGATTAAAACGAGGTAGAATCATTTATCAAATATAGTACTACACATTTAGAGCGAATTGGTAAATTCTATCTGCGGAGAATTTTTGTAGGAAAAACTTAGTCATAAATTACTTTTGACTTTTGACTTTTAACTTTTAACCTGCACCTAGCACTATAGTAACTGTTTGACTATTTTCGGAGATGTCTAATGAACAATTATCGTGTTATTTTAAAGCAGGTAGGTATTGTACTAATTTTAGCAGGAATTCTTAATACTGTATGTATACTCTATTTAAGAGTACAAAGTCAGAGCTTTGATCTAGTCAACAATTTACGTTATAACGCAGTATAATACGATAGTTATCTCTGGCCAGATAAAATCACAATTGTCAACTAAAAAAAAGAGTCATTGACTAGCATTGACTTAATCAAATAACAACTATAGAATATGTTATATTGCTTACTACTCTGGTAAACTGCACTCATTCATACATGAAATCAATTCATACCAAGCTCAAACTGAATAACAAACAGAAAACCCTGATGGCTCAACACGCAGGTTATAGCAGATGGTGTTATAATTGGGGTTTAAGCTTGTGGAATGCAGCCTATAAAGATGGTTATAAACCCAATGTCCGTAAACTCAGAGAGGTTTTTACTAATCATACAAAACCACTAATACCCTGGATGAAAAAGTTGTCGTCTAGAGTTTATCAATACGCTTTCATCCACTTAGGTGAAGCATTCAAGAGGTTTTTTAAAGGTAGTAGTAAATATCCAAAATCTAAGAAAAAAGGTAGGTCTGATTCTTTCACAATAGATAATTGTGGAAAACCAATAGAACTAAACGGATGGAGTCACAAATTACCTTTTATTGGTACTGTCAAAACTTATGAACCCATTGAGGCAACAACCAAAAAAATCACCATTAGTAGACAAGCAGGTGAGTGGTATCTGAGCTGTAGCTATGAATTTCATTTTCACACTACACCCAAAAAAACTGATGTAGTTGGTGTAGATTTAGGAGTGAAAACTTTAGCTACATTAAGTGATGGAAAAGTATTTGACAGTGTGAAATCGTATCAGAAATTTGAAGCCAAGTTGTCTAGGCTGCAATACCTAAATCGTCATAAAGAAGCAGGCTCTGCTAACTGGAAAAAAGTACAACTAAAAATAGCGGCGTTGCATGGAAAGGTAGCTAATATCCGTAAAGACGCACTTCATAAATTGACAACATACTTAGCCAAAAACCACGGCACTGTCGTCATAGAAGATTTGAATGTTCGCGGTATGTTAGCTAACCATAAGCTAGCTAAATCAATAGCCGACCAAGGATTTTATGAGTTTAGAAGACAACTTGCATATAAGTGTAAGTGGTACGGTTCTGAGTTAGTAGTAGTTGACAGGTTTTTTCCATCATCAAAGACTTGTTCGGACTGTGGTCATGTCCAAGATATGCCATTAAATCTAAGAACTTATGACTGCCCAGAGTGTGGCTTGTCAATAGATAGAGATTTAAACGCCAGTATAAATTTAAGAAAGCAAGTGGGTAATTCTGAGGTTTCCATTTCCTGCGGAAAGGCTTCGCCAACAGAATGTAAGACGCACTAAAAAGATGCGGTCGGCTCCGACCGTCAATGCCTGTGGATGAGTAACCGCCGACGGCCTCAGTGGAAGCAGGAAGTAAACATCAATTTGTCATGTTATATGACGCTTTGTATCAGTTTTATAAAGCAGATAGCCCAGATAGAATATGGAAATGACTACAACTATCACGTTAGGGGTGTACGATGGGAGAATAATCAGGTAAAGGCTAATTTGATTGCCTATAATGAAGAGGAAATCAAATCTATAGCAGTTCAGTGGAGCAAGTAAAGAGGTATTAAAATTAGCAGGAATCAAAGCATTTGAATAAACTCTCAACGATCTATTATTTTTCTCCTTCTAAATATTGAGTTTCAACTGCTTCAGTTCGACTCATCAATTTTTCCCTTTTTAAATATTGAGTTTCTAGTTGAGTTCCACTCATAAATTTATTATCAGATTCAAGTGGCAATAGAATACTTGACGCTTCTTTCAGTTCCGAAATTAATGCTTGCCCACTACCATTAAATAAACGAATAACTGCATAGGAAATCAACACTGGTGAAGCTAATATTAAAGCAGCTATCATTCCCACAGGCGCTACTAACTGATAAACAATTAAAGCAGTAGGTTGAAATTCTTCATATTGGGAAAAAACGCGAGATAACCACCAAATTAATAATGCGATTACTCCAAATCCAAAAAGAGTAACAATTGAAGGCACAATAAAAGATAAAAATACAGCCATTAGTGCAATTATAGCACCCCAACCTTGGGCGACTATTTTCTCTGATAAGTCAGAAACCATAATCGTTCCATGCACAAACCAAATGATAAATCCAAACACTAATGTAATTGCTGACCCTGCCAAAAAAATATTAACGCCCTTAATAAAAAGTTGCTTAACTTCATCATTGGTTAATATAGGTTGCTTCTGGTTTTCCATTTTTTTAATTCCCCTAGGCTTTAACTTTTACTATACCTGATACTTTTGCCAGTAGATTAAAGCCAACTAGACTGATTTCAAGATTAAGCTAATAGCACAATTTGATTTAGAAGGTATATATGAAATAAATCTTAAAAAAGTGTGGTGCTGTTGTGAAGTTGTCATTAATGGTAGTATTAAGATTGTCAGAAAGAAATTCCCAGGGTATTTTACCAGCGTTTGCGTAGTATTCCCTAGGATGAGAATATTGAGCTGCACCGTACAGCCAATATTGATATTGGATTAACAAATATCAAATCATTAGCTGTCAGGATTTCCTACAGTTTTATTAATACGGTTAGATGCGGATTAGTGGAAAATATTTCCATTATAACCACCGTTTCATAGTAATATTGTCGTAAGTCTTTCCATATAGATAGGTATATCTTAGAAAATTATGCTCAAGAGAATTGCTACTCAGATTAGAAAATGGTTCCCAGCACCAGAGGTTAGCGCTCACTGCGATGGCCCTTGTGGTGTGTACGACCCTGCTTCTGCTCGGATTTATGCTGAAGCTGTATTTTCTATGACTAAGAAAATCCTAGAGCTTGATCCAAAAGCTGGGGATCATAAGACTGCTAATACCCTTTCTCGTTATATTGCAATTAAGGAAGAGCAAGCTCAGAAGACTAAGGAAGATTTGCTCGTTCTTTGGACTGATTATTTTAAGCCTGTACATTTAGAAAAGTATCCAGACCTCCACGATACTTTTTGGAAGGCTGCTAAACTTTGCTCTGCTTGTAAGGTAGAAGTTAGCTTGGAACACGCTACTGAATTACTAGAGACTGTAGAGAAAATCCACGGTATGTTCTGGGCTACTAAGGAACGTGATGTAGCTTGGGTTAAGGCTAGCTAATTTTTTGAGTTTAGGGTGGTAGGCAAACAGTTGATACAAGAAAGTAGTAATAAAGAGTTATTACTTTGGTTATTAAGATTGCGTCAACGGTTTTGTGTCACAGGGTTTTCTATGTTTCCTCTACTGAAACCAGGGGAGGAAGTTCTTGTGGATACGAGAGCCTACCGCCACTGTTTACCAGAAATTGGCGATCTTGTTGTGGCTGAACATCCTCATCGTCAAGATTTGAGAATAATTAAGTGGGTTACCTTTGTTGATGAAAAAGGTGACTGTTTTTTGATGGGAGAAAATAGGGAAGAAAGTAGTGATAGTCGTTCTTTTGGTTTTGTGAGTTCGCAACAGATAATTGGTAGGGTTACTAGCAAGTTTCCTTAAGGGGTAAACCTTTGATCGTGGAGGGTATTTAAAAATCTGTATTTTTAAAATAATGACTTTTTGAGTTGAATAAAAAGTCATGTGTATAGACGAGTAACTCCAACTAAAGTTTAGTATATCATTGTTTTTTTTCAGAAGCAAGGGGAAATCCTTTTTATCGGAGATTTTTTCCGGAGCTTCACAAAATGATTTTCTACTCGTTTGATTGATATTGACTGGAGCGATTGCTTATCTACTGAGAATTGAATTTTGATTTTCATTACCGACTGCTTTTGAGTGCTTCACAAAATAATTTTTAATGTTTGAATTGTCGCGATCGCATAGATGAGCTTGAGGGAACGAGCAAACAAGGAATTTTGCGAACGCATCAAATTTTGTGGCTTAATGTCTTGATGAATAATATTATTTTGATGAGCTACTGCTAATGCTTCTAATATTCCTGCGAGTAAGGCAATAGTATCAGACTCGCTAAATTTTTTCCCCGACGTAAGTTCCCTACTAATATCGTGCCCTTCTATATATTCTTGTACTAGGTAAAATTCTCTTCCTTCCTGAAAATGTGCGAATAATTTTGGTATTCGGTCTGAGTCTTTAGCCTAATTTGTATAGAGTCTGTGCTTCTCTCTCAAATAACTTGTGAAGTCTCTCCCGTTATAATCTTTGATTTAACGGGAACTTCTAAAACAGAGATCATTGAACCCAAGTTTCAAAAGTTTCTTGCTTCTCAGGCTGACCAACGTCTAAGCCTCCACAAGCAGGCCAGATGATACCCACCTCGCTTAATGCTTTATTTAATATGTTCTTTGCTGCATTCTCATCTCTATCTAAAACTATTCCACATTTAGGACAAGAATGAGTTCTAACTGACAAAGTTTTAGGTACTTTTTGACCACAATTACTACAATTTTGTGATGTATTGTGAGGATTAACTTTAATTACATGAACACCGCGTTTAACCGCTACTGCATTCAATTTTTCAATAAAAGCAGCCCAGGCTACATCATAGATTGATTTTGATAACTTACTATTTCTAGCTAAACCTTTAATGTTAAGGTCTTCTACAGCGATTAAATCATATTCTTTAACTAATTTATGAGCATTTTTGTAGTGAAAATCTTCTCTTTGCCTGGCAATGTGTTGATGCAACTTAGCTATTCTATTCTGTGCCTTTTTCCAGTTATTAGAACCAATTTCCTTTCTATCTGCTTTACTTTGTTTTCTAGCTAAATTAGATTGAGATTTTCTATAGAAATTAGGAACAGAAACAGTTTCTCCAGTATTAGTAGTCAAAAACTCTTTTAATCCTACATCAATACCTACAGCAGTTTTGATATTATCTGTAGGAATTAGACTAGGAATTGACTTGTCTTCTAAGCTGAAACTTACATAATAACCATCAGCTTTTTTAGTTATAGTTGCAGTCTTAATAACAAATCCATCTGGAATTGCTCGATGAACTATAACTGGAATAGTACCAAATCTACTAATACTAATTTGCTTCCCATCAAACTTAATTGCAGCTTTAGGATGATTCACCCTACTAAAACTTAATGACCTTAATTTGCCAGACTTCTTAAATCTTGGTCTACCAAATCTCTTGCCTGTTTTATCTGGAACTAACCAACGTTTCCAAGCTTTATCAAGTCTTTGTAAGTTAATTTGTTGAACTTCTGCATAGATGTCTTTGTATTCTGGAAAGAGAATTTTTGTTTGTTTAAGTGCTGATTGTTGAAAATAATAATCAGGCTTGCCAGGAATCTCGCCGATAGGACATGACACTATTGAGCATCGGTCTAATTGACACCTAGTTCTATTTAACCAGTCTAGTCTTTGACCATTAGCGTAATTCCAATGCCTCCTGAGCAACTCTAGCCAATAATCAATTTTGACTGACTGTTCAGAAGTGGGCTTGATTTTATAGCAATAAGTAATTATCATATTTTGATTGTACATTTACTGCTATGTTATTTCAAGCAACTATAACAAAGGTTTAAGGAGAGGGGATTTCTCCCCCCCTTTCAAAGGGAGGCAAGGGGGGATTAGGAAGGGGGTCGGGGGGTTGTTTTTTTCACCCACATTTTCAAGCTAGACACGCTACTACTATAATTCTCAACATATAAAATATTTAACTTAAATAACTAAATGACCATAGCTATAGACTTCGGAACAAGTAATACTGTTATTTCTCGTTGGAATCAAACAATTCAACAACCAGAAACTATTAAATTACCAAACTTATCAATTATTTCTGGGCAAAATCCACCTTTGATTCCTAGCTTAGTCTATGTGGAAAATGCTGCTGAAAAAAAAGTTGTAATAGGTCAACAAGTTAGAGATAAAGGTTTCGATGTTAATACAGACTCTCGATTTTTTCGGAATTTTAAACGTGGTATTGGTGCAAATATTCAAGGATTTTTGCCAGAACTTGACGGTCAAATTACTTCTTTTGAACAAGTAGGAAAATTATTTTTAGAAGAAGTTATAGCTGGCATTCGGAATGTGCCTTTGCCAGTGGTATCTTTAATTTTTACTGTTCCAGTTGATAGTTTTGAAGCTTATCGTAATTGGTTGGGGGAAGTTTGTCAGTCTCTAGAAGTTGAACAGGTACAAATGATTGATGAACCTACTGCCGCAGCTTTGGGTTATGGCATGGGAGACGCAGAAATTTTATTAGTAGTTGATTTTGGTGGAGGTACTTTAGATTTATCTTTGGTAAGATTGGATAATTCGATGAAAAAACAACCTTTGGGTTTTATTCTGAAATGGGGTGAAAAATCTTTTAGTAAAAGTTCAAATCAAAAGCCTAAAACGGCGAGGGTTCTGGCAAAGGCAGGGCAGAATTTAGGGGGTTCAGATATTGATAATTGGTTGGTGGATTATTTTGTCAAAAATCAAGGTATTGAAAAGACTCCTTTGACTACTCGTCTGGCAGAAAAGTTAAAGATTCAATTGTCTTTGCAGCAACAGGCAACGGAAGTTTTTTTTGATGATGAAAGTTTAGAAAGTTATGAGTTGGAATTAAAGCGGGATGGCTTTGAGGAAATTCTCAGGGAAAATGGATTTTTTGCCAGTCTTGATAATTCTATGAATCAGGTTTTACAGCAGGCAAAAAGACAAGGAATAGAATTATCAGAAATTGATGCTGTTTTATTGGTTGGAGGGACAGTACAAATTCCGGCAGTGCAGAGGTGGGTAAAGGAATATTTTGATCCGGGAAAAATTCGTTGTGAAAAACCTTTTGAGGCAATTTCTCAGGGAGCGTTGCAATTAACCCAAGGAGTAGAGGTTAAAGATTTTTTATATCACAGTTATGGTATCCGCTATTGGGATAGAAAGAAAAATGCTCATAGTTGGCATCCATTAATTAAATCTGGTCAACCATATCCCATGAATAATTCTGTAGAATTAGTTTTAGGTGCTTCAGTAAATAGTCAGCCAAGTATAGAATTAATTTTAGGAGAATTGGGGGCTGAGTCTGGGGGTACAGAAGTTTATTTTGACGGCGATCGCCTGATTACTAGAAAAATATCTGGAGAACAAACTTCAGTACAGCCTTTAAATGACAGAGATGGAGGTCGTAATATTGCTCAATTAAATCCTCCAGGTAATCCAGGAAGCGATCGAATTAAGGTTTTATTTTGGGTGGATGAATCTAGGTTTCTGAGGATAACGGTGGAGGATTTATTGACAAATGAAACTTTGTTATATGAGCAACCAGTTGTACAGTTGAGTTAAAATAACTAATGCTTATTTCATTTATGAAAAAATGAATAGTCAAAACTAAAGATTTGTAGAGGTTTGATGACCAAGAAATAAGGTCTCAAGCCTTCCTTTGCTGCTATAGGAAAATTTTTAGGAATAATTAGGGTTGGCGCTCAAAAGAATGAAAGTGTTTACTGATATTGCTTTTGGCATTTTTAAGTCGGGAAAAAGTGCGCTGATTTGAGTTGAAAAGCCTCAAAAAGTTAGTATTAACAGTAAGATTTGGACAGAGAAATTGAGGGATAATTCTTCCAACTGCCTTCTCGCTCATTCCTTACTCTTCCTGTCTCCTGTCTCCTGTCTCCTAACTCCTGCTTACTACCCTCATTCATAAGACTTTTTCAGCAAACCCTATTTAGTCTCTTTTAAATCATTTTCAAACTAACCAATTTCTCAACTTTGCTGATAATAAATCAATTATAGAAGTTGCTAAAACTAAGATTATTAAAATTGCACAGACTTTTTGATATTGAAACGCTCCAAAACTTTGATAAAGAGAAACACCAATTCCACCCGCACCAACTATTCCTAAAACTGAAGCAGAACGAACATTTGACTCAAAGCGATATAAAACAAAAGAAGTCCATAAAGGCATTACTTGAGGAATTACCCCAAATATAATCTCTTGAATTTTACTCGCACCAGTAGCACAAATTCCTTCGACTGGACCTAGATCAATTGACTCAACTGCTTCAGAAAAAAGCTTACCTAAAGTACCCGCTGTATGTACAAATAAAGCTAAAACTCCAGCAAACGGACCTAAACCAACAGCCACTACAAATATCAAAGCAAATACTATTTCATTAATCGCCCGCATGGCATCTAAAATTCGACGAATAGGTTGTACAATCCAAACTGGACTAATATTTTCTGATGCTAAAAGAGAAAAAGGAACAGCAGCGATCGCTGCCAAAACAGTTCCCCAAAGACCCATAGAAATAGTAATTATTGTATCTTCTAGGTAAATTTTCCAATCGGAAAAATCTGGTGGAAAATAAGATTGAATATACTCAACCATATTACCGCTACGTTGGAATAAAGCTAGAAAATTTATTTCACTTTGTCGGTAAGAAAAAATCAGAATAATTAAAGCACCCAAGAGAAATATTATGCGAGTATTAGTAACTCGTTTTTTTTCCTGGGATAACATTTGGATAACTTCTGGAGTAGCCAGAAAATTTTTATCAGTATTGTCAAGATTATTTGAGATTTTTACCATGATTATTGATTCTGAATTATCTCCTATATAATCTTCGATTGAATACCTATATAGCGATTCTCAACTAAGCTACACAAAAACATAAAGCATTTATTCTTAAATAAATAATTAAGGTTTAAAGTCTATATTTTCAAGGAGCAATCAAGAAAAACTTTCCTGTTAGTCAATTTAGTCAATCCTCGTTATTTTTCAGAAGAGGTGATTTTTAATTGTTGAAAAAAATTAGGAAGATTATCATCTTATTAATTAGAATTTTATATTGTCTAAAAATCAGTTTTTTAGACTTTTATTCCGTAGAAAAATGCTGGATTTGTACTAAATTCATCTACAGATAGTTACAATAAAATGATAACAAAACTGTTAGTAAATTTGCTGCGGACTTAGGGATAAAAAATAAAATTATCTAGTTGCGATAAAAAAACAATTTATTATCCTGAGCAGACTGTTTTTAGTTAAAAATAAAACAGTGTTACTCTCATAAAAAATAAATATTATAAATTGTACCTCCTGACTCGTAAAAACAAAGCCACTGTAGCAATATTTTATGAAATTTGTATTAGATAGACTAGATTAGACATTTTAAGAGTTTATAATTAACCAGATAAAACTTTTATATACCACAATCAAAATTTTACCTTATACATCTGAAATAATTCTCCTGGTTGTCGCTTTACTATTTTTCCACCCCTAGCTTTAATCATTTTTTCCCAATTTTCTAAGGGTTCCAAAAATACTTCTGCGCCTAAATAAGTTTCTAAAATTGCCCAATTTTCTGCCATTGGTTGTTCTGGGTTAACCACATCAAAAACAAATTGACATTCTGATTTAAGAACCCGTTTTACTTCCTTAACTACGTCTTCCCAATAATCTATAGGATAATAACAACTAAAGCCTGTAGCGATCGCCAAGTCAAACTCATTTGCTTCATATTTTAATTGATGAGCTGGACCTAATTCTACTCGTTTAAATAGTTTATAATTGAGTAGAGAACCTCGTTGATTCAGATTATCCCTAGCAATGGTACTAATTTCTTGACCATAAAAAAAAGCCTCCCAATCTCGCCAAGGATAAATCAAAAAACTCACCCCACAACCAATATCCAAACACTTTTGATTTTTCTTCGGTTTAGCTATTTCCCAAAAAGGAGAAACTATTTTTGTTGTGAGATTACCAGAGGCATAATCGTGAAATATTGGCATTGCCTCGACTTCGGAGGGTAACTCAAAAGATTCTCCACGGTACTCTTGATCAAAGCGAGCTTGTACTGCCATGATTTGAGTATGCCAGTTATCTAAATTTTGTTGAGCAAACCAGGAAGATTTTTCCTGATTTGAGGATGAGGCAGACTTTTTTTCAGACATTTTTCTCTCTATCGTCTATAACCTTTGAGAGCTTTTGTAAAGTTCTTACGATAAGATTTGTTACCAATTAACAAAACAGGCCAGAATATAGATAATAATAAACGGTTCTGAAAGCTTCTAGAAAAATTTGTCCGTTCAAATCCATTCCAGAACTTCCAGATTCCACCCCCATATACAACCAGCAATAATAAGCTAATTAAGGTAGCCATGGCACAAAAACTCTTACAAGGTTACTTATTTTGGACACAGCCCGATAAAATTATTGAATTAATCTTAAATTGGGCTTCAGTTTGAATATTTCTAGGATTATTATAAGTCTATTATAACTAACAGACTTATGATTACTAAATTAAAATTATATGATATTCAAACAAGACCTCGCTCCTTATTATCATCGAATAGGAAACATAAAACAAGTCAGCCTTTAGCTTTAGTTCAGTCCAACTTCAGTCAGAGCTTTTGTAATTAATAATGAATAATTACTTTTAGGGTTAAAAAAATTATTTTTTACTTTGGCAAGATAGCTATATTATATTGACTTTGCCAGGGCTGTTATAAGTACCTAAAAAAAATTATTTACCTATTCTAATTCTCTGGGATATTTAGAATACAAAGAATTCAGTCTGTATATATGTGTAATACTATGAATTCAGAAAGAATGCTCTATTTACTAAAGACTTGAGTTATTAAGTAATAAATAAGTAAGAGCAATTTTTTTATTGATTATAGGCATTAAGCAAAGATATATTATCCCTAATAACTCTACTGCCTCGGACCTACTCTTAAGAAAATGTAGCAAACATTTATCAAGTTGGTATCATTAATTTTCTGTGTCTACTTAGATTGTTAAAATTCCACCATTAAGGGCAAATCTAGATAAATTTTTCGCCAAAATAAATTGCCAAAATATTTCTGAAAAATATTGTTTGGAAAAATATGTATGTATAAAAGGCAAATAATCGATTTTAATCAATAAATAAAGTCTCAAGCTTGCCTGTGGCTAAGTAGCTAGCTGTCCCTCTAAAGATAGAAAAGGAAGTTTTTGATTTTATTCGGCTGAAGCTAGAGGTACTAATAATACTAATTTGATAAATGTTTGCTACAAATAACTAGGGGGATTTTTAGGAATCAGGAGTCAGGAGTCAGGAGTCAGAATAAATGGCTTAAATACGATTTTTTTAGGCCGTAAATCATCCTTTTTGTCAAAAAGATATCTCCTGTAAAATATTTTTATTGCCCTTACTATTCGTAACATTCTTTTTTGAAAATGGTATAACTAATAACTGATAACTAAAATTAGTCTGAATGAATTATAGATATAGAAAAAAATTTAACATAAGGAGTAAATTATGCGTGCAGTGTTAATGGCTGGAGGTTCAGGAACGCGACTCAGACCACTTACCTGCGATATTCCTAAACCAATGGTCCAAATTTTAAATCGCCCTATAGCCGAACATATTATTAATCTGTTAAAAAGACATCAAATTAGGGAGATTATTGCGACTTTACATTATCTGCCTGATGTTATGCGTGAATATTTTCAAGATGGCAGTAAATTTGGAGTTCAAATGACTTATGCTGTGGAAGAAGAACAACCTTTAGGAACTGCTGGTTGTGTGAAAAATATAGCACAACTTTTAGATGAAACCTTCTTAGTAATTAGTGGAGATACAATTACAGATTTTGATTTAAGTGCAGCTATAGAATTTCATCAAAAAAATAAGTCAAAAGCTACATTAGTATTGACACGAGTTAACAACCCAATTGAATTTGGAGTAGTAATTACAGATAAAGAACAAAGAATCAAAAGGTTTCTCGAAAAACCTTCTACAAGTGAAATATTTTCTGATACTGTCAATACAGGAACTTATATTTTAGAACCAGAAGTTTTAGATTATCTACCAAGTAATCAAGAATGTGATTTCTCTAAAGAATTATTTCCTCTATTGTTAGATAAAAATGAACCAATGTATGGTTATGTGGCAGAAGGTTATTGGTGTGATGTTGGACATTTAGATGCTTATAGAGAAGCCCAATATGATGCACTTCAACACAAGGTAAAACTTGATTTGGCTTATCAAGAGCGATCGCCCAATCTTTGGATAGGAGAAAATACTTATATTGACCCGACAGCTAAAATTGAGACACCAGTTTTAATAGGAGATAACTGTAGAGTTGGTCCAAGAGTGCAGATTGAAGCAGGTAGTATTATCGGAGATAATGTAACAATTGCTGCCGATGCTGATGTGAAGCGTCCCATTGTTTGGAATGGGGCACTAGTAGGAGAGGATACAAATTTACGAGCTTGTGTAATCTGTCGAGGTGCCAGGATAGATCGTCGCGCTCAAGTATTGGAAGGTGCTGTAGTTGGTTCCTTATCCAGTGTGGGAGAAGAAGCTCAGATTAGTCCTAATGTCAGAGTATGGCCTAGTAAAAAAGTTGAATCTGGAGCGACTCTGAATATTAACTTGATTTGGGGTACAACTGCCCAGAGAAATTTATTTGGACAACGTGGGGTGCAGGGATTAGCAAATATTGATATTACTCCAGAATTTGCAGTTAAATTAGGAGCTGCTTATGGTTCTATCTTAAAATCAGGTGCTACAATATCAGTCTCTCGGGACCAACGTAATATATCTCGGATGGTTTCTCGGTCTTTAATTGCTGGTTTAATGTCGGTGGGAATTAATGTAATAAATTTAGAATCTGCTGCTATTCCTATTGCCAGAACAATTTTACCTACTATGAATTTAGGGGGTGGTGTTCATGTCCGTCTTTCTCCTAGTCGTTCCGATCAGATATTAATTGAAATCTTTGATTCTCAAGGAATTAATATTTCTAAAGCGAAAGAAAAAAAGATAGAAGGAGCATATTTTAAAGAAGATTTACGCCGAGTACAAATATCCGAAATTGGCAATATGGTTTATCGCCATGAAGTATTAGATGCTTATAGCAAAGGGTTTGAAAATCTTCTCAATTCTGAAGCAATTCGCTACAGTAAATCTAAGGTAGTAATTGACTATTGTTATGGTGTTTCGGGAGCAGTATTACCACAATTATTAACTAAGTTTGGTTGTGATGCAGTAGTTTTAAATGCCAGTTTAAAAGAAACTTCTTTAGGGATAGAAGAAAGAGAAAGTTTACTAGATCAATTAGGTCGGGTGGTAGAAGCTTTGCAAGCTAATGTTGGAGTTCAAGTAACAGCAAATGGAGAACAACTAATATTAGTAGATGAAGCTGGTTCTCCTATTCGTGGTGAAATGTTAACGGCACTAATGGTAAATCTAATGTTAACAGCTCATCCACGGAGTACAGTGGTAGTACCAATTAATGCTTCTGCAGCAGTAGAACAAATTGCTCGTCGTCATGATAGTCATGTAATTAGGACAAAAGCGAATCCTACAGCATTAATGGAAGCTTGCCAAATTCATCATAATGTGGTAATAGGAGGGAGTGGTGATATGGGATTTATTTTCCCTAAATTACATCCTGGCTTTGATGCTATGTTTTGCATCGCTAAAGTAATAGAAATGCTGACTATTCAAGAGCGATCACTAGGACAAATAACTGCGGATATTCCTCCTGTTACTCATCGGTGTTATACAGTACGTTGTCCTTGGAAAGTAAAGGGGGCATTAATGCGGTATTTCGTAGAAACTAATCCGCCAGAGAAATTAGAATTAACTGATGGGGTCAAGATTATCAACCATCAAGGTGATAATTGGGTTTTAATTTTACCTGATGCTGGAGAACCATTAGTACATATTTATGCAGATAGTAATGATAGAGATTGGGTTGATAAAACTTTAAGAGATTATCGAAATATTATCCATGATTTTGTTAACGTATTTATGACAGGAAATCAGTTAGATGATTTGTAATTTTAGGGAGTAGGAATTAGGGAGTAGGGAATTGAGAATTGAGAATTGAGAATTGAGAATTGGGGGAAGTAATTGATCATTTTGAGAACTTGCAATATATAATAATACTGATGCTACTGAGCATAATTATAACTTACGCACTTAACCAAGAAACCGGATTTATTACTCTAAATTTAATGCTTGATATTGCCAACTTTAATTCATCAACCCGGTGTTTGCGCAAGTTCTGATCGTATTAGTCAAAAATTAAAATGAATAGTTTATTAGTCAAAAATCAAAATGAATAGCTGTATATTAATGGTACAAATTATTAAAGATCCAGAACTTCGCTACACAGCAGATGCTCAATTACCAGTAGCAGAAATGATGGTAGAATTCCCTAATATAGGAGTTGATAATAAATCTGCGGTACTAAAAGTAGTAGCATGGCGAGACTTAGCTCAACAAATCAACGAAAAATATCACGAAGGAGATTTTATAATTGTTGAAGGTCGCTTGAATATGAATACTATTGACCGACCAGAAGGTTTTAAAGAAAAACGAGCTGAATTAACAGCCTCTAGAATTTATCCTATTAGCCCTGAGGCCATGACTGAAGATGGGAATCAAACATACACAAAAAGACCCAATAATAACACTGTAACTCAACAAGAACCTGAAGAACAAAACTATCATAATGTTGTAAATTTAGAGTCTCGTCGTAGCTCTACTGTTAATCAAGAATCAACTTCAAATTTTCGAGAGGAAGACTCACTACCTGACGATTCCGATCCTATACCTTTTTAATTTTTAACTGGTAAATAATTGAACTTAACTCCAAATACTTGAGCAAAAGCATTAGCTAATTGGGGTAGCACTTCATCTGTAGTAATCCTAGGTAAAAATTCAGCCAGACTACCTACAGGTTTATTAGAAATACCGCAAGGTACAATCCTGTAGAAACCAGTCAAATCTGGACAAATGTTGATAGAAAAGCCGTGCATAGTTATCCAACGGCTAACTTTAATTCCAATTGCTCCTACTTTTCGACCCTCCAACCAAACCCCTGTTAACCCTGGATATCTCTCACCTTGAAGATCATAGAAATCTAAGACTTTTAGCAATACTTCTTCTAGTTGTCGTAGATACCAATGTAAGTCTTGCTGATAATGCTTTAAGTTAAGGATTGGATAACCTACCAGTTGGCCTGGGCAATGGTATGTCACTTCCCCACCACGTTCCACACGGTGCAGTTCGTATTCATTTTGACTAGGATCGAATTTGAGAAAATCTAATTTGGCTCCTTGTCCCAATGTATAAACTGGTGGATGTTCTAATAAGATTAGGACATCGGCCAACTCTGGACAATGACGACGTTGTTGGACAAGGGATCTCTGCCATTCCCAGGCCACCGAATACTTTGTTAGTCCTGGACAAATTAAGTGGCAAGTTTGAGAAGTCATTTTAGAGTAGGGGAGTAAGAGATTATAAAATAGAAAAATAATTCTACCTCAGTAACTTTAGAAACCCTATCTTCGTAATATTCTTTTTTTTATTACCGAATAATTAAGGTAAAAAGCTTTTCCTTTAAAGGAGAAACAGGCGCTCGTTTGCGGAGCATTCCGAAGGATGGGATGGCGAGGTCTTCCGCTCTTACAAAGCCACTCCGCTTTTCATGTCGGCTACAGCTGTTTTGCTTTTCGGCTGTCGCCGACATGAAACGCTACACGACATGAAACGTAACATGAAAAGCCTTTAGCGTTCTGCACAACTTCGTTTCGGCTAAGAGCCGACATGAAAAGCGCTGCGCGATATGAATGCGGACCATGACCTTAGTAAAGCTTTGCGCCAGCAAAACGCCATATCCAATTTCCCCTTGAGAAGACAAAATTTTCACGCTCCGCGTCAATCCAATCAATTTTAGGGAGAAGTAATTATCAATTATCCATTGATAAGAGCAGTTTTCAGGTCAATAAACTAAATAAAAAAATGAGAATCCTGTAGGGACTTTGCTTGCAACTACTTTGTGGTTTACTGAAATGGAAAGCACTTAACAGGGATTTTTGCCCTCTCAAATATAAATAGGGTTTGCTGAATAAATCTCAAAGTATCGGCAGATAAAGGTTTGAGCATTTTCAAGTCCGGAAAAAGTAGGAAATTTTAAGCCAAGGTAAGCTCAAAAAGTTAGTATTTGGGTAAGAGTTAGGGAGGTTGGAGCAAAGGATAATTGTTCTGAGTACCTCCTGTATAACTTCCTGTCTGTGTTGACTCTTCACTACTCCCTACTCCCTCCCTTCACCATCAGACTTTTTCAGCGAGCCCTAACTACAGTCTTTTTTGATCGCAAATTAAGAAAAGATAAAAGCTAAAATATAACTATTCATTATTCATATTGCTAGTCATATACTGCTAATTATCTAAAAAATCAAGAGTAATTTTGGTGAAATTCAGGAAAAAAAAGTCAAGAATTGTCAAGGGATGCAAAGGATTTTAAAGATAAGATGTTTGGGAGAATACAAAGTGCTATTCTATATAATAATAGTAAGCCCAAATATTAGCGGAGGGAGCTTATGAAGCTTGTTATCCAGGGTAAAAATATAGAAATAACTGATTCCATTCATGAGTATGTCAATCAAAAAATTGAAAAAGCAGTTAATCATTTTCAACAACTCACCACAGAAGTAGATGTACATCTGTCAGTAGCTAAAAATCCACGCATAAATCCTAAGCAAACAGCAGAAGTAACTATCTACGCCAATGGTACAGTCATTCGTGCCCAGGAAAGTAGCGAGAACTTGTATGCTAGTATTGACTTAGTAGCAGATAAAATTGCACGTCAACTGAGGAAGTATAAAGAAAAACGTCAATCTAAGGTAAGTAAAGAAAAGACTGTTGAGGTGATTCAATCACAACCAGTATTAGAGAATTTAATTGGCGATCGCCAACCAGAGCTACCCAATGAAGTAGTAAGGACTAAATATTTTGCTATGTCTCCTATGACTGTAGAGGAAGCCCTGGAGCAGCTACAATTTATTGACCATGATTTCTATATGTTTAGCAATTCGGCGACTGGTGAAATTAATGTTATTTACAAACGTTATCATCATGGTGGTTATGGTTTAATTCAACCACGACCTAACGGTAATGGTAATGGTAATAATGGGAAAGTAGCTAATAATATTGATGAGGTAGCAGGTCTTAAATCTACTTAGGTTTAGAATAATTCTACACCTGGAGTTATTAAGAAATTTGCAAATAATTCATTAGATATCTCTAAACATCAGTTTGAAATCCTGATAAAATAAGGGTTAAAATTGATTTTTTGAATCGCTCTATTGTCATAATTAGGGTTTGCGCTCAAAAGTCTTATGGGTGAGGGTAGGAGTCAGGAGACAG
>NZ_JBNHER010000092.1:0-2616 GCF_050015975.1 Dapis purpurea BLCC-M126
AAAAAAAATTCAACACTCCTTGAGATAATTTTTCCTCATTCTTGATGCACGAATATACTTGACTAGCATAATTATATAGAACCCATTTGAGATCTATATAATTGTTGGGAAATTCAGAAGAAGATTTGTCCCCTCTCCTCGCAGGAGATGGGTTGGGGGAGAGATTTTCTAGATTGCTCGCTCAAATACCTACAATTTTATTCTAGTGCCGTGTCAAGCTTGAAAATGTGGATTAAAAACCTAACCCCCCAACCCCCTTCCCTGCAAGGGAAGGGGGGGAGAAATCCCCTCTCCTCGCAGGAGAGGGGTTAGGGGAGAGGTCTTCGCTGGTTGCTCGCTCCTAACACACCATTTCAAGCTTGACGCGCTACTAGATACACCCACCAAACCGACTATTGTCTATTTATTCATGCTTATTGTTTGTTGAATAAATATTCATATAGACTTTATGAGATTGACAAATGATTCGACTTGTGCAGGTAGCTAATAAGGGTTGATTTTCACTATGAAGGAAAGCCTAATTATATGAGCTTTTATATGAAGTTTGATAGGCTCATACCAGCCAATCCTTTACGTCTTGATTATGTAGATAGTCAAAAGATGGAAGAGGAATATAATGGACTTGGCTTTAACCGAAAGGGGCAATTCCGATCTGGTTTGTCAGTTTTGGCAGCAATGGAATGAACATAGAGAACAACTATATCGGTGCTGTTTTAGGTTGATGAACTCTAACCAAACGGATGCTGAAGATGCTCTAAGTCGTGCAATGCTGAAAGCTTGGGAAAAGGTGCAAAAGTTCGAGGGGAAAATTACTAATTTTAAGGCTTGGTTGGTACAGGTGACTCGTAATCTCTGTATCGATATTATTAGAGAACATTCTCGACAGGCTACGGGTGTTGAAAGTATTGAACGGGTAGCCAATACTGAGGAGATGGGTATGGCCTCTTCGGTGGAGTCACCAGAGAGTATTCTGGAGAGAGAGGAGAGGTATATTGAGATTCGACGGGCGATCGCTGATTTACCGGAAAGGTTGCATGAGACTTTTACTTTGCATTTTTATGAAGAGCTTACCCATACAGAAATTGCGGAACGGCAAGGGATATCCTACGACAATGTATGCAGGCGGATATATGTGGCTAAGAAAAAGCTCAAAGAGAAGTTGAGCAACTATTTTCTAGGGAAGGGAGAGAATGTAAGTGTTACGGCAGGGAAAGGCCGGAAGTTGTCTACCCCAAGGAAAAACAGGACTTACACAAAACAAGGTGTTTCTGTCATTGCGAGCGGCAGCGAAGCAATCTCAAACGTGGAAATTGGGTTCCTCATGGGTAAGTCCTCGATAAATCAGGAAAAGCAGCAGAGTATTGAGTCGGAAGAAAAGAAAGGGTTGGAGACGGGGATGAAACAAGATCGGGCTACATTCGATCGCCATTCTATTTCTCCATCACCCCACCTTTCCCTCCTGGGAGGGGTTACGGGTGGGTTACCATTACAAGAAGAGGTAATAAAGGTAGAAAAATCTGAGTCTGTGAATAGTTCTCTGGAGCTAGGGGATAATTTAGATCAGACTATTCAGGAAGTGGCCACAGTATCGGTAGAAGTAGAGAGCGATCGCTTAGTTGAGGCAGAACAACAAGAGTATATGGAGAGTGCTGTCGAGTCAAGGGAGCAAGTCGATCGGGAGATTCAGGAGACTGCTACAGAATTAACAAAAGTAGAGTCTGTCGAGGTAGTTGAAGAAGAAAAAGATGGGTGTGTGGAAAGTTCGGTAGAGTCAAATCAAACCCGGAGAATTACTATATCCAAGTTATTGCAACTGAAACGGAGTGGAAGGAAGCCATCTCAGGAGTTGAGGAGATGGCTTCCTTTCGTCGCCATGACAAACGTTCAACTCGATTCTATATCAAAGGATAATAGATATTTCGATAAAATCAAGAATTTTATTAAACCTTTTCTGGGAACTGGAAGCAAAAGTTCTCAGAAAAATCTTTTTTTGTACCACCCACTCTCTGCAAAAATTTCTTCCTTTTTGTCTGTTGCCTGTTGCCTATCAACTGCCAGCAAAAGTTCCCAGAAAAAATCTTTTGTCTGTTGTTTATCAAGGGAGCAGACGCGATGGTTGAGACCGTATGTTATGTGGGGGAGTTTGACAGAGGATAATACTAAATATGGGTTAATATCTCGGTTAGTGGGAGAGATATAACTTTTCCTTAATGTTAGGAGTTCATTGAAGGATATTCAGTGTATTTGGCATAGCTCGTTGATGGATACAGGGGGTTCAAGAATTGAGAATTGAGAATGGAGAATTACCTCTCCTTGAAAACGGATAGGATTGACGAACAGGAAAATTATTATTTATTATCGCCTTAGAGCGGTTTTCATATGAATAAACCACAATCATACTGACTCATTACTCCTTACTCCTTACTCCTTACTCATTACTCCTTACTCATTACTCCTACAACAGTTTTGTGGTCTACTCAACTGAAAAGCACTGTAAAAGGGGAGGCTTTACAGCGGTTTTCATATTAATAAACCACAATGATACTGACTCCTTACTCCTTACTCATTACTCCTTACTCCTACAACATTTTTGTGGTCTACTCAACTGAAAAGCAC
>NZ_JBNHER010000093.1:0-6134 GCF_050015975.1 Dapis purpurea BLCC-M126
TTCCCGCTCTTACAGAGCCGCTCCGCTAACGCCATATCCAATCGACCAAGAGAAAGGAATATTCCGTATTTTAAGCCTCTTGGTTTAGGAGGATGTACTGATAACTGATAACTGATAACTGAAATGACTTACCCACAGCAACAGCTCAAAGTATTTTGAAATTTTAATAAAATCTTTCCATGGCGTAAGTTCTATATATTTAGGTATATAAGTAGCTGGTCATTTCAGTTGTAAGTTAGCCTTCTAGGTCGGAGCTATCCTACGGAACGCTCCGCAAACGCTTTTCATGTCGGCAATAGCCTAAGCAAAACAACGGCTTTTTATCCCCTTGAAAGGAGAGGCTATTCACCTTATGTCTTTCTCAGAAATAAAGTTAGTTTTGAAGAGTAAGAGTTATTATAATTCGACGATAAAAGCCAGACACAAATTCAGTTAAGGTTTGGGAAAAATTGATAATATCCGTAATTTTTTCTTTGATTTTTCCTACTTACTTACTTACTTACTTATATATACAAGTTGATAATAGTTCTATAGCAATCCTAAATCATTCGTGAACAGTAATCGGCTTCAAACTCAGATACAGCAAGAATATTTCTGGAAAAATTTTACAAATCAGATAGGATTGCTATATTAATTGTCATCTGAAATAGAATAATTAGCATTACATAAAGATATCACATAGCCCCCTTAAAAGCTATCCCTGACAAGAGGAACTCCTAACACCCTTTTGTGATAGGGGGATGGGGAGATGAGGAGGTGGAGGGAGAGTGAGCGCATTCATTACGGCTTGCAGGAAAAAAAACTTATTTTTCAATACATTTACTCTTCCTAAATATCTATTGAATAGCAAACGCATAACTTCTATCTAATATCTACGTTTTATGTGAAGAAAAATGTTTATAAAGCATAGTCTTAAAAAGTGTGTCTGTTTTTTTGTTAAGTAATACCAAATCCATTTATAAAAAGGTGATTTTTTTAATCGTCTCTAATGCCAATTTTATTTTTTTAAAATAGTATAAGCTCTGAATAAGAAGGATAAAATACGGAATAAAGAAATAAGAAAAAATGAAGTAAATGATATAAATAGGCAGTTTTTATATTGGAAAATATCCTTTTAAGTATAAATTCTGATCTTTCCATTTTCTAGCATTCTTTTTTTTATTGGTATAAATTTTTCCCCATCTACTTTATACTCTATCTCCTAATCTTCACAGTAATAATACTATATAAACTGGATTTAGTATAAATAGTTTTGACAAGAGTAAATAAGAAAATAGACAAGATTAACTTTAAAGAATTAGTTAAATTATAGTCAAATTTCCAGCAAAATTTATTCAGAAAAACTTTCTGGATTTAACAAGTTTTTCAAAGGAGAGAAAAAGATGAGAATATCTAGCAAATATTTCAGTATTTAAAATAATATAATACTAAATTTGGTTTACTAAGATAATATTCCAAAAAGTCAAAATCGTTGCTTATGATTTTGGTATTCAGGTAAGTAGCCTATAATAACCAGATTTGGTATAACTACTTTAAACTTTCGCCTCAATACTCAATCTCAATATTTCCTTGCTAATTAGTGGATAGATATGGAAAATTCATAATTAATTTCACAATCTTCAAGAAAAATTCTGAATTTATGATGAGAAAAGTGTATGATAATTATAGGAAAATATGGTAATATATCTTCTGACTGCCACAAAATTTTAAAACTAAGTCAGCAATTTTAATCAAGTTTTGCTGAAAAATAGAATTTTAACTGATTAAGTTAACTGAGCCTGGAAGTGGGAAAATACTCAGAGGTGCAAGTATTCAGATAGCCCTATTCAGGTAAAGGTACTTATGGAAGTGAATATTAATCAATATCTCAATTAAATTAGGCAATTTTCAATCGATAATTTTACTCTGTAGTTATGCTTAAAAAGAAAGTCTTAATCATAGATGACTGCGAAGTTGTTAGAACACTATGTTCGCATATCCTGACAAAGATGGGATTAAAAATTACATTAGCAAGTAATGGTTTAGAAGGGCTAGAAAAACTTAAATTAGAGTATCCTGACTTAGTAATTTTAGACATTATTATGCCAGAAATGAATGGATATCAAGTTTGTCGTCAGATTAAATCCCAGCCTCAAACTATGAATATACCTGTAGTTTTTTGCTCTGGTAAAAGCGCAGAAGTTGATGTATATTGGGCAATGAAACAAGGTGCTGATGGCTATCTCAGTAAACCTGTAAACAAGGATGAATTAATGGCATTAATGGCGAGGTTTAATTTTATTAAAAATGTGAGTGCAGAATATAGTAATCAGTGTTTTTATAAGCAGGGTCGTGTCAGGATTTTACCTACATAAATATAATCTGATTGAATAATTTTTTGCATAATTAAACTCTTAATATCTGTAAATATTTGATTAGAAGTAAATTTACTGATAAACTACAAACAAATTTACTGGTAAATTTTGATTACCACCAGTTATCTATTAAAGACTTAGACTAAAAAACATAGAAGCAAGAAAATCAAAATCTTAAAGGCTAAAACTTTAATTTTGGATGGGCTATTTTCTTTCTATATCCCAATTTTATCCCAAGTTATACTAAATCTCACCCATGGCAATCTATATATCTTGAAAAAAGTCGTAGGTGGTAAGTATTTAGATGTTAATAATTTCGGGAAAAATACGAAAGTATAAAGTAGTTATCACACTCAATCATTAATGCCTGATCAATGCTATTACAGTAATTTTAGAGTTGATAAGATACAAAATTTTAGGACTTTAGGGAATAGGCAATAGGCAATAGGGAAAAATTTAGTATTAAACTTTACCTCCCCATCCTAAAAAGTTTTGTAATTATCACTTACCGAATTATTAATTATTAATTGTTAATTCAATAATTGTGGTTTAAAGCCTCCCCTTTTAAGGGGAAAAAGAGAAATGATATTTCCCAATCTTCAATCCTCTCGGTTTTAACCAGAGGTAATTATCAATTATCCATTATCAATTATCAATTAATGAACTAACCTACTACTGTATTTAGGTTTTATTTCAGTCATTTTCAGCCTCAAAAATATCAAAGTTTCTTTCGGGAAAAAAGACAAATAATTGGCATTAGTAAACAAGGTAGATTCCTGGTGAAAAATTAATTTCATTTTTTCTAACAAAGCACACTTAGTTCTAAATTTCTAGAAATTACTTCTAATAGAAATAAACCTGCTACAGAATTTCCTTGTCGGTCTAGAGGAGGACTATAACAAATAATTACTCCTGTGCTAGGAACTGCTCCCAAGACAATTCCACTAACACTAGATTTTGTTGGAATTCCTATTTTTATAGCATAATTACTTGATGCTTCATATAAACCACAAGTAGTCATTAAATCTTGAACTATAGAACAGTGTTTTTTCCAGTCAGTGTTAGGTGGCTTTACTAATAACATCCCCAAATTAGCCACATCAAAAATACTACCAGATAAACAACAGATTTGATTATAAGTATCTAAAGTAATTTCTGCATCTTTTATATAACCAGATTCTACTAATTTTTTAGCAATAGCTTGATTATTATGATTAGGTAAAGAACTAACTGAAGCTAACATATTTTTATCTAAAAATAATTGACAATTTTCGTGATTATTCAACCAAGAACAAAAATTTTCACACCTTTGTGTAGCAGTATTTCCTGGTAATAAAGATGATAAAGCGATCGCTCCACTATTAATCATGGGATTTCTCGGCCATCCCCGATCAGCTTCTAGTTGTTCTAAAGAATTGAAGGGTTTTTGTGAACATTCTTTACCAACTTTTTGAAATACAAATTCACTGCCAAATTTAGATAACAAATAAAATAACAAAAATGGTTTAATCACACTCATTAAAGGAACCTTAGTTTCAACATCTCCTAAGAAAGTGATATGATTATCAATACTTTGACAAACAACTGCAAAACTGTTAGGGTTAGCCTCTTCAAGTAAAGGGATATAAGTAGGTAAATTTCCTAATTTAGTCTGAGCTAATGCTTGTTCTACCCAGACTTTTAGTTGTTGTTGATTAATGTTGGATAAATTTTTAAACATAAATGCATAGCATGAAGTAGGGAATAGGGAACAGTTGGAAAAGCATTTATCCTGTCTAATATTCATTATGAGTCTATGTCTTAACCAATTCTTTTTTAGCTATAGCAATATGAAATTGTGAAAAAAACTGTAGTAGTGCTAAAAGTAAAATAAATTAGTAAGGATACAGAACTTATAGCTATTCTAAATGATTTGTGAAAACAAACTTTAGGGGTTTGAAAATATAATTTTATTTCCCTTGAGTTTGTCTCCAAACCCTTACGATGAAATGTTATAACATAAGTTAGGAAAATATAATTTATTTAATATCTATTGATTTCAGATGAAAAAGTTAATTGTAATTACAGGAGTAAGTCGCGGTTTAGGTAGAGCGATGACTGATGAATTTATTAATTTAGGTCATACTGTTATAGGTTGTGCTCGTTCTAAATCTGCTGTGGAAAATTTAACTGATAAATATGCTAATCTACATCAATTTACTTGTGTGAATGTAGCAGATGAAAATTCTGTACAAGAGTGGGCGGGTAAAACACTAACTAATTATTCAGCGCCAGATTTATTAATAAATAATGCAGCCATAATTAATCAACCAGCGCCTGTTTGGAAAGTTGATAGTGAGGAATTTTCCCAATTAATAGATATTAATATTAAGGGTGTGGCAAATGTAATACGTTATTTTGTCCCAGCTATGATTTCTAGGAGAAGTGGTATTATTGTTAATATTAGTTCTGGCTGGGGACGTTCTACTTCTCCACAAGTAGGGCCATATTGTGCTTCTAAGTGGGCAATTGAAGGTTTGACTCTTGCTTTAGCTCAGGAGTTACCATCAGGAATGGCTGCTATTCCTCTTAATCCAGGAATTATTCATACCGATATGTTAGATATTTGTTTTGGAGAGGAGGCAAAGTCTTTTACCTCTATTGAGTCTTGGGTAAAGAAAGCTGTTCCTTTTTTGTTGAAGTTGAAATCTGCTGATAATGGAGTACCACTTACAATATCTTAGCCGTGACAGGCTTTTCAAATCTTGATCGACACAGGAGTATAGCAGCAAGGATAGTATTCTACATATCCTTGGTTACGGTTTGTAAGGTTTAGGAAACACATTAAAAACAATACCAACTTTTAGAATAGACATCTTGCAAAAGTTGTTTATGGTGAAATTAAAAGTTTTTGACTTTTTTTGAACTACTCTCTATTCTTTCTAGCGATCGATCCCTCTATCAAGATAAATTATTAGTAGCAATAATTAATTTAGTTTAAATTTATCCAGTAAATTTAGTTTTACAGCCCACATTCCGAACTTGATAATGTGGTACAGGAAGATACATGAATCATCATCAGAATTTTAGCTAACAAATTAATTGTATAGAACAAAAAAAAGGAATGTTAAAGTCCTGTTGCTGAAACTAGGGGCTCCGATAACCAGCAAAAAACACAGGAGCAACTATATTTCTGTCAAGGCCATCAATTTTCTCAATTCAGGTAGCACTATCGCGTAGCGGTGCGTAGCACTATTGCCTTCCGGGCGGTTCGGAGAACCATCACGTAGTGGTGCTCCACACTGTCTATATGAAGATAGTGCGGAGTACCATCGCACAATATCAAAATTACTGATAATATTTTTGACAATAAGAAGTTCATTAATTGATAATTCCTTCTAATTAAAACCGTAACGAAATTGAATCTAAAGAAATAAGATTTCTTTTTTCTTAGTCAACTGGATGTGGCGTACTTCGCAAAGTTCTGTAATTCAAGTCGCTCCGCTTTTCATGTCGGCAACAACTGAAAACGACTGCTTTTTTTCCTTAAAAGAAGAAGCTTTAAACCTTTACGAATTAATTATCAATTATCCATTGATAAAAACTCTAAAATCAAGCTCCTACTTGCTGTAAAATTAACTAATTTTGAGATTAATTATGGTTAACAAAAGAATAAGAATGAAAGCATTGAAATATCCATTTCAATGTCGCAGTAATTGTCAGCTTTCCTAACTGGTTTTTAACTCCATTACCGAATTATTAATTATTAATTGTTAATTAAATAATTGTGGTTTAAAGCCT
>NZ_JBNHER010000094.1:0-29217 GCF_050015975.1 Dapis purpurea BLCC-M126
TAATAGTACAGTTTATAACGTATTATATCGTTATTCTTTGATTAAGTCAATGCTCTATATCTTGATCACTCTATAACCCAAGTTTTCAAATAAGTTAAACTGTTTCCCAACAAGTCTATTGCTTTAAGTAACTACAACTTCTTTAGTCTCATTTAGATTTTTTTCTGACTCCCGATTTAAAACAGCAATATTTATATCA
The DNA here is from genome assembly GCF_050015975.1 of Dapis purpurea BLCC-M126. Lineage (NCBI taxonomy): Bacteria > Bacillati > Cyanobacteriota > Cyanophyceae > Oscillatoriales > Microcoleaceae > Dapis > Dapis purpurea. Next base: position 200 of record NZ_JBNHER010000094.1, read on the forward strand.
CCCTCAGCCCAACCACCATTTTGATCATAAAAAGCGCAAGAGGTCTTCAACATGATCAAATGTCCACGAGCGGAGTATTTATTAATGTATAGAGTGCCTTGAAAATTATCAGAGTTAATTGGCTTTCTGAAGATACTAGAAAATCTACTAATTAGGAAGTTACTGAGCTGATAATATTTGTAAGTTTCTAAATCCCAGTCTGCCATAACTTTGAACAACTTATTTTGCACTAAGTAAGCGATCATAAGATAAAATAGTTGGTTGTAGCAAATGTTAAATTCTACTGAATTGAAGTGCCCAGTGTCAGCAATATAACAAGATTCTGGAATAGAAAAATCAGCTTGCATATACCCTATTTCCTGATTCCTACTTTCCAATTTTTCTGACAAGTCTATAGGAGCTAAATATTGAAATCTAGCCTGCTTTAAATATTTACAGTTTTCTTTGTATGGCTCAATAAACCTCTCAACTAAATCTTGACTGACATTATCTACATTGGAAAACTTTTGGTTGATATTAATAACCATATTTCTACTCCTTCATTAATTTTTTCCGGCAGGAGTTCCCCTCATAGCCATAGTCTATAACACCAAAAGGAGTTTCTGTCTGGAAGATATACCCTGATTTATCCTACCAGTAGTTTGGTTTAGTATTTGAGCAATAGACTTGAATGAACACAAGCTAGGAGAATACTGTAAATCCTTACCATATCATAATTTTATTCGGTAGACACCTATTACTGCTAGGCTGAGGCAAAAGCTCCCGTTATAGCTTGAGAGTCAACAGAAGAAGGTGACGATACATAAAATGGTAAGCCATCATAAACACAAATACGATAGTTAAGACTTTCTTCACTTAATACTGGTATAGATGCCTTATGATTTAGAGTTCTATTTTCCCATAAGATAAGATCGCCATCATTCCATTTATGCTTATGAATAAATTCATCACGTTCCATAAAAGAGAATAATTCTTGCAAAATCTTTTGGTTAGTTTCATAATCAAGACCTATAATGCCAGCCGTAAAACCTGAACTCATGTACAAACTCTTTTTCTGAGTAACAGGATGGGTAATTATAGCAGGGTGTTGGACAGCCGGAAATCTTTTTTCAAAATCGTGGATAATATCTATGATTGCTTTATCAATATCACACTCTTGCACTTTGTAACGCCACTTAGCATCATGTTTGATATATTTTCCCTCAACATAAATTTTTAAATGAGCAGGTAATTTTTCATAAACCCGCTCCATATTAAGATAATAAGTTTCCCTATTTGATTTAGGTAGAATTTGTGGATAGAGTATTGTAAAAGGTAGGGGTTCATCTAGAAAGGCACAGTCAGTATGCCAATATCTACCCGTTCCACGCACTCCAAATTTCTTCCCATCTTTGAGAATATTAGAAGATACAAATATTTCAGGATAATCTGGGTGATGATAGTTATCTTGAGGGTATATGTGTGGTGTACCAATTTTCTGTGCAAATTCTAAATATTGCTTTTCAGTGACGCTTTGGTTTTTAAATATCACCAATTTATGCTCGTAAACGAGTTCTTTAATAGCGATCGCTTCTGCAGGAGTTACTAATTTAACATCGAAATCTAAAACTTCTGCTCCAATAGATTCTTCTGGTGGTCTCTGGACTTTCAATGTTATTTACCTCTAAGTTTTAAGTTTGTGATTATCCTATGAGGAATAGCTTAAAAATGTCAATAGTTGTCGATAAAATTTTTTAGAATTGCCGCTAAAACAAAGGTTTTGTATATATTAGACCTCTCCAGGAAAGAGGGAGTAGGTAGGGACGTTGCATGCAACGTCCCTACAGAGTAGAAGGAAATAATTAATGATTTCTACACGATAATTGATTTTATTTTTAATTATCACCAGATGTCTAATGTATGATATCAATTCTAATTGCTTAGGACTCAGGATTCAGGAGGTATAATGCTGTTTTTTCTAGAACAAATATGGCAAGCATATATAATTTTATGTGCAGATTAATAACTCTTAATGTACCTGAAAACTCACTTTATACCTAAAATAAACAATCTACTTTTTCATTAGATGGCCTTACACTTAATTATTGCGTGAATGTTCAAATTCATAAACGTAAAACAACTGACTGAACTTTTGCAATAAATAGCCTATCGTTCCTAGAACAATTGCTCCTACGATTGCGACCCAAAATTCAGTTGAAGGTGTGACTGTGAAAGGAGATATATTCATCTCTACAGTTGTTGTCATCCTAAATGCTACAGTTCGCGCATCAATAATTATTCCTATCAATAAACAGACTAAAGCCCCTACATAACTTAATACTTTAAAACGATTGATGTTTGTCAGAGCATCTCGACAAACAACACAATCTTTAGTGTGTGTATTCCACACATCAAAAAGCTGCCGTTTATCTGACTCTGGATTGGGAAGTTGAGCATCACATCCTGAATCCCAAGGAATATTACCCCCTGCTCTATTTTTAAACCATTGACGAAAGGTTGTTACCATTTTGTCTTGAGGATTCGGGGTATAAACTGCATCAAGCCAATCTTGGTGTTGTTGTCGAGCCAGATTTTTTTCTTGGTAATGAAGCAATACTAAATCTTGATGCAAAAATAGTGAAGTCATAATATGACCAAACCAAGTTGGCATTAGTAAAGGAAATGACGATAATCCTTTGGGATTTTTTCCTGCTTCATTTCTGACTAAAACCTGACAACCAATATAACGACACCAACCAGGGCGAGTTGGAACAGTATACATGGGTAATATTAATTTTCCACCATCTTTATACTTGACAGTCATTGTTGTATAACAGGGAGGTTGAAACTCATGAACTTTTTCAACTACCGTTTCTTCAACAGGAGTAACAGCAAAGGAAAACCCTTCTTGTGTAGACATCGGCCTAATATTAGACAGATTGCAATAGTTTGCATCTTTATAACGACTACCTACAATACCATGATGAGAGATACTTACATGGGCTGGATCGATAACATTTTCAATAAAAAAGTCCCAACCATAGGGGAAGTCGCGGATATTCCACAAGAACTTAACTACTCGATCCGAATCTGATTCTAGTTCGGGAATTAAACGGGGTTTTCTTAACTGACTTTCTTGTTGAGCTTGTAGTCCTGATTCTGCCCATACCCATATTAAACCCTGACATACTTGAGTTGGATAGGCAACAGCGCATGATTTGGAATTAGAGGAGTGTTTAATTTCAGTCTGCTTGTCTTTGGATTGAGGAATGCCGACACAATTTCCTTGAGCATCGAAACGCCAAGCATGATAAGAACACCATAAAGTTCCATCAGACTCCACACGTCCTTCAGAAAGAGGAGCTAATCGATGGGGACAAAAATCTTCAAAACAAGCCCATTTACCAGAACCATCCCGCCATAAAACAAGTTCTTTACCAAGTAGTTGTATTTTATGAGGACGAGATGTATCTAGGAACTCAACAACCGCTACTGGATACCATTGCTTTGTCCATTGGAATGTTTCTTCTTGTTTGATGCCAAGTTCTTCCCTTGAACGATCAATAGTTTCTTCTTGAAAATTGGCTATATTCACTCCAGTAGTCATACTAATTTAGAAATAATTTTTTCAACAGAACAATCTTACAATCTAGTCAAACCAATTTCTACAGTACTTTTACTTGGTCTAAGATTGTCAATAGTAGGCGATTAAGAACAGTATGTAATTCCCAAGCTTCAACTACGGGATATTTGCCAAAATCATATAAACAATAACATATAAAAGTAAACCCCTCACTGTATGAATTTTTGTAAAAAAAACACAATTGTCTCCTAGGACATGGGAAGGTGGAAGTAAATTAGAGTATTTATCAACAAAAGGAAGAATCAATATAGTTCTCCCCATGATAGATTTAAAAAATAGCTAAAAGTACATATATAGTAATAGTAGTAATTATTTTAGGCAGCAGTATCATGAAAGTGACGCGGAGCATTATTCTTGTGTTCCAAGTCGAAACAGGTGTATGAAAATTTTCAACTATACTTGCTTTATCTAAAGCCTCAAAGAAAGGTCAAATATAGAATATATGGAAAACTTAACTTTTGAAGACCCAAATCAGCCTGTAGTAAATGGCTTGAAAAGTAAGAATTTAATCAGCGAAGAAGAACTTCAGGATTGGCTAGTATCCTATTTGTCACAAATGTTAGATATTGATATCGAAGAAGTATCTACTACAACTTCTTTTGCTCGCTACGGTCTAAATTCATCAGCATCAATTTCTTTGATTCATAATTTGAGTGATTGGATAGGGCAAGAAATTGACCCAACAATTATGTATAGTTACCCCACCATTGAAGCTATAGCGAAACACTTAGCTGGGTAAGAGGTTTCTCTCAGTGGTCTTCTATGAAACATGAAGCTTGTCTCTCAAACTCAAACTATTTCAAACTATATCTGGAATAGTCCTGAGTAACTTCAGTAGAACCGAACATCAGAAAATCAACTATTTACTATTATGCCTAGAGAACCCATTGCAATTATCGGTATCGGATGTCGTTTTCCAGGAGCTAAAAATCCAGAAGCATTCTGGCAATTACTATGCAATGGTATAGACGCGATAACAGAAGTACCAACTTCCCGATGGGACAACCAGTTATTTTACGATCCTGACCCCTCCAAGCCAGGAAAAATGAATACCAAATGGGGAGGTTTTCTAGAGCAGGTAGATCGATTTGATCCCCAGTTTTTTGGAATTTCTCCCAGAGAAACCCAAACTATGGACCCCCAACAACGATTACTATTAGAACTTGCTTGGGAAGCATTAGAAGACGCTGGACAAGTTCCATCAGAATTAGCAGGTCAATTAGTAGGTGTATTTATAGGAGCATCAGGCTTAGACTACTACGAACTCATTGCCAGAAATACTAATAACTATACAACCTATACCGCTACAGGAAATAGAAATTGCATCAATGCTAATCGTCTCTCCTACTTTTTTGACTTTCAGGGACCGAGCCTAACAATAGATACTGCTTGTTCTTCATCCTTAGTAGCTCTCCACTTGGCTTGCCAAAGTTTAGAAAGAGGAGAATCTACCCTCGCTTTAGTAGGAGGAGTCAATATTCTGACATCACCCTGGATGTCAGTAGCTACTTCCCAAAGTGGTTTTATGGCCCCAGATGGTCGGTGCAAAACGTTTGATGCCAAAGCCGATGGTTATGTCCGTAGTGAAGGTGCAGGGTTAGCGATCCTTAAACCACTATCTCAAGCTTTGGCTAATAGAGACCGTATATATGCCTTAATCAAGGGAAGCGCAGTAAACCAAGATGGATCTAGCAATGGACTGACTGCTCCAAATCCTTTAGCCCAGGAAAATTTATTATGGGCAGCGTACCACAATGCAGAGATTGACCCTGCTCAAGTGCAATATCTAGAAGCTCATGGAACTGGTACCGAACTCGGAGATCTGATAGAAATGAATGCTCTAGGAGCAGTGCTATCCACTCATCGCGCTCCGGGTGACTATTGTACAGTAGGTTCAGTCAAAACTAATATTGGACATTTAGAGCCAGCAGCAGGGATTGCTGGATTGATCAAAGTAGCCCTCTCACTCTACTATCGGCAAATTCCACCAAGTCTGCATTTTAACGAGCCTAACCCTTATATTAAATTTGACCAACTGCTCCTACGAGTTCAAGAGAAGCTCACCCCCTGGCCAGAAAAATCAATTCCGGCGATCGCTGGAGTTAGTTCCTTTGGTTTTGGAGGGACTAACTCCCATGTGGTGTTGGCAGAAGCATTAGTTGAAGTTAAAAGTCAAAATTCACAAGTCAAAAGTGAAGAAGATCCTCTAGAACGTCCGCTTCATTTACTAACTCTGTCAGCTAAAACAGAACATGCTCTGGAGCAGTTGGTGACAAGTTATTACCATCACTTGAATAAACATACAGAATTACCAATAGAAGATATTTGTTATACAGCTAATGTGGGGCGATCGCATTTGCCACATCGTTTGGCCATTGTCACTAGATCGACACAGGAATTAGAGGGACAATTAAAGGCTACAGAAATTGGAGCAGAAATACCAGGAGTAGCAAAGGGTCAAAAGATTGGTCGCAAGCGTCTCAAATTAGCTTTCTTATTCACAGGCCAAGGCTCCCAATATATGAATATGGGAAGACAACTATATGAAACTCAGCCAACTTTCCGTCAAGCTTTAGATCGATGTGACCAAATTCTACGTCCCTATCTAGAACATCCACTTTTAGAAATTCTTTATCCTCAAGAGTCACAAAAGTCAAGATCTTCTTTACTAGACCAAACTGCTTACACTCAACCAGCATTATTTGCTCTCGAATATGCCCTCTACAAATTATGGCAATCTTGGGGCATTAAGCCAAATGTAGTAATGGGACATAGTGTGGGAGAATATGTGGCCGCTTGCGTGGCTGGAGTTTTTAGTTTAGAAGATGGTCTGAAATTAATTGCTATGCGGGGACGGTTAATGCAGCAGTTAGCCTCTGGTGGTCAGATGGTCTCGGTTATGGCATCGGAATCTCAGGTAAAAGAGGCCATAAGTAACTATAGTTCACAAGTGACAATAGCAGCGATTAATGGACCAGAAAGTATAGTAATTTCTGGTGAAAGTGAAGCAATAGGAAGTATTTGTAGGAAATTAGAATCGGAAGGAGTAAAGACTAAGCAGCTACAGGTATCTCATGCTTTCCATTCCCCATTAATGGAGCCAATGTTGGCAGAATATGAAGCTATAGCAAAAGAAGTAACCTATAGTCAACCTAAAATACCACTGATATCTAATGTTACTGGTCAAAAAGTGGGTTTGGAGATAACTACTGCCAAGTATTGGGTAAATCATGTCAGAGAACCAGTCAGATTTGCTCAGAGTATGAAGACTTTACATGAGCAAGGATATGAAACGTTCCTAGAAATAGGAGCCAAACCAATATTGTTGGGGATGGGAAGGCATTGTCTACCAGAGAATGTGGGAGTATGGTTGCCATCACTACGTCCAGGAGTAGAAGAATGGCAACAAATGTTGGATAGCTTAGGAAAGTTATATGTGCAGGGAGCTAAAGTAGATTGGGTAGGATTTGAGCAAAAAAATAACCGTCAAAAAATATCATTGCCTACTTATCCATTCCAACGGGAAAGATATTGGATAGAAACAAATAATAATTTAAAACAGAATTTTTCAACAAGCAAAAATCTGCACCCGCTCTTAGGTGAAAGACTAAATTGTGCAGGCGAACAACAAATTTTTGCATCATTAATCGGAGAAAATTCCCCTCATTACCTTAGTCAACACCGAGTATTTAATGAAGCACTATTTCCTACAACAGGCTACTTAGAAATAGCTATAGCAGCAGGAAATAACCGATTCAAAACTCCCTATTTATTAGTGGAAGACCTAATTATCCAGCGTGGATGGATTTTACCAGAAGGAGAATTAGCATCAGTTCAAACCATACTTACTCCATTAAATAGTCAACTCCTGCAATTCCAAATATTTTCTCAGGAGGAACAACAGGGACAAGAAGAACAAGAGTGGGTACTCCATGCTACGGGAAAAATCCGGATCGATACAGAAACAACTCAGAGAAAAATAGACCTAGACAAATATAAAAGTGAATGTAGTCAACCCATAGAAGTTAAGCAACATTATCAAAAATGTCAGAAATTTGGGATCGCCTATGGTAGTAGCTTCCAAGGTATTCAAAAATTGTGGTCTGGTTCCAGCCAAGCATTAGCTCAGATTAAATTACCAGAAGAATTGATAGAACAAACAACTGATTATCACTTCCATCCAGCATTATTAGATGCAGCCTTGCAAGTAGTATTTCAGGCTCTACCGCAAACAGATAGTGGCAAAACTTATTTGCCAGTAGGAATAGAGGAATTTCAATTATATGGTATTCCAGGACTTGAGGTATGGGCTTACGCATCAGTGACTCAACAGCTAGAAACTCAAGAAAGTTTAACCATTCAAGTGACTATAGTTAGTCCAGAGGGAGAAATAATTGCCACAGTCAAAGGCTTACAAGTAAAACTGGCTACTCAAGAAACTTTACTAGGAAAAGAAATTGATTCTATTACTAATTGGCTCTATGAAGTAGAATGGAGAGCCAGAGGTCGTTTGGGTAGACTTTTACCTCCTAATTTTATACCCATCCCTGTAGAAATTTCCCAACAATTAACTTCCCCTGTGACAGAGTTAGTCACTCAGTTAGATAATGCTCGTATCTCTGGAATTGGCAAAAGTTTAGAAGAATTAAGCGTGGATTATATAGTGCAAGCATTGGTGTCAATGGGTTGGCCATATAAGCCAACAGAAATCTTCGACACAAATGCAGCAGTTCAACATTTAGGCATAGTCCCAAGCCAGCAACGACTATTTATACGTCTGCTACAAATATTAGCAGAAGTAGGAATACTTGAGTCGAGACAAGAGCAATGGGAAGTTCAAAAAACCTTAGAGAAAGTTAACCCAAGTCAAACCAGCCAGAGTTTACTGAGTCAATATCCAGAGGAAGCAGCAACATTGGAACTATTGGAGCGTTGTGCATCTCAACTAAGTGGGGTACTAACAGGAAAAATAGATCCAGTGCAACTGGTATTCCCTCAAGGAGATTTAACTACAGCAACTCAACTTTATGAAAAATCTACTGTAACCAAAGTGATGAACACTATAGTGCAAAAATCCATCACTAAAGCTATAGAGAAATTACCAGCTAACCGAGGGATAAAGTTGTTGGAAATTGGAGCTGGAACAGGAGGGACAACTAGCTCTATACTGCCTCATCTCAATCCTAATCAAACAGAATATGTGTTTACTGATATAGGAGCATTATTTACAAGTAAGGCGCAAGAAAAATTTCGGGATTATCCATTCATCAGCTATCAAACCTTAGATATAGAAGTAGACCCGACAACCCAGGGTTTTGATGCTCATCAGTATGATGTAATTGTTGCTGCTAATGTACTTCATGCAACTACCGATATGGAGCAGACATTATCTCATGTGCGACAACTTTTAGCACCAGGGGGAATGTTAGTATTGTATGAAATGACAACTTGTCAGCGATGGCTGGATTTAGTGTTTGGACTATTAGAGGGATGGTGGAAATTTACGGATTATGAATTACGACCAGATTACCCTCTGTTGAGTCGCTCCCAGTGGAAAAAAGTATTGAACAAAACAGGTTTTCCTGAAGTTGTCACCTTACCAGAAGAAGTAGAAGGAATCTCAGAAGCTTTGTCTCAACATACGGTGATTGTTGCGAAAGCCGATGAAACAGGTTTAGAACAAACTAATGAGACGTCGAAGAGTTGGTTGATACTAGCAAATCAAGAAGGAATAGGTCAACAGTTAGCAAGGAAACTGGAGTCAGAAGGAGACATTTGTACTTTAGTATTTGCTGGAGAAAAATATGAACAAATAGCTCTGGCAGAATTTACGATTAACCCCAAAAAACCAGAAGAGTTTGAGGATCTGATAAAATCCATAGCTGAAAAAACTCAAAATTTACATGGAGTAGTGCAATGTTGGGCTACGGAAGCAGGGGTGGGTAAAAGTATTAACTCTTTGGAGTTAGAAAATTTATCTCAACTTGGGTGTGGCACAACTTTATTTTTGGTACAAGCATTACTCAAGGGAGGGTTATCAACTGTACCCAATTTATGGTTAGTGACTTGTGGTTCTCAAGCTGTACCTTTAAATAATTCGATAATTCCTGGTGTAGCTCAATCTTCACTTTGGGGAATGGGGAAAGTGATTGGCTTAGAACATCCAGAATTGAATTGTACTTGTATAGATTTAGACTCAGAGGATACTGTTGACGCTAGAGTTGATGGACTCTTTAATGAAATATGGTCTGAGGATAAGGAAGACCAAGTGGCAATACGTAGAGAGTCTCGTTATGTAGCTCGATTGGTGGCTAGTCATCATCGGCAAACTATGATAGAAGAACAAGTTGGTGCTACTACCGAAAAACCTCTGAATTTCCAGGCAGATGCTAGCTATTTGATAACAGGAGGTTTGGGAGGTTTAGGTTTATTGGTTGCCCGTTGGATGGTATCTCATGGAGCCAAACATTTAATTTTGGTAGGACGTCGATCGCCTGATGAGACTGCTAGCCAAAAATTAGCTGAGTTAGAAATGGCAGGAGCAAAAGTAGTAGTAGAGAAAGCAAATGTGTCTGATTTTGAATCAATGACAAAAGTGTTCGGCAATATTGAAAAGTCAAAGATACCATTAGCAGGAGTGATTCATTCGGCGGGGATGTTGTCGGATGGGGTTCTCCAAAACCAAAGTTGGTCTAGTTTTGAGAAAGTGATGGCTCCGAAAGTTCAAGGTGCTTGGAATTTACATCAATTAACTCAAGATTGGCCATTAGATTTTTTTGTTCTGTTTTCTTCGGCAGCCTCTTTGTTTGGTTCGCCTGGCCAGGGAAATCATTCTGCGGCTAATGCTTTCCTTGATGGTTTGGCCTATTATCGTCGCGCTCAAGGATTACCGGGATTAAGTATTAATTGGGGAGCTGTTGCTCAAGTAGGAGAGGCGGCAGAACGAGGTGCAGATGCTAGGGTATATAAACAGGGAATGGGTGCAATATCTCCGAATCAGGTATTAGAGTCACTAGAGTTGCTGATGAGTGGTTCTGATGTGGAAGTAGGGGTGGTTCCCATTGATTGGTCAGTGTGGCAGGATAAAGTAGAACAATGGCAGTTTTTAGCAGATTGGCGGGAAATAATCCAGACAAATTCTGAAATATCTAAGTCAGAATTTCTCTTAAAACTCAAGGAAACAGAACTTAGTAAACGTCCGAAATTATTAATGGATCATATCCGTCGTCAATTAGCTGTGGTATTAGGAATCAATAATCCCGAATCTATTTCATTAGAAACAGGCTTTTTTGATCTAGGTATGGATTCTTTGACCTCTGTCGAATTGAGGAATAAGTTGCAAGCTAGTTTAGAGTGTTCGCTACCATCAATTATAGCTTTTGAGTATCCGGATATTCAGTCACTAACGGATTACCTAGAGGAAAAAATACTTCAGTCGTTAGATGCTACAAAATCTGAATCTGAAACAGTAGATGAGAATGCTTTGGAGTTAGAGGAATCAGAAAGTTTACTAGATGAAATCAATCAACTCTCTGCAGATGAAATTGATATAGCAGTTGATGAGGCCATAACTGAACTAGATCGACTTCTTCTATAAGTAATATTCTTTACGCCTGACAATAACTTAGTACAAGACGAATAAAATCAAGATGGAACCTAACTCCCAAACAACTCAACTCTCCAGTCAGCAACGTTTGCTGCTGAAAATCAAACAAGCAACCGCTAAACTGCATGAAGTTGAAACAGCAGCTACAGAACCAATAGCTATTATTGGTATTGGCTGTCGTTTTCCTGGGGGTGTTGATAGTCCTGATGCTTACTGGAAATTTCTCCAAGAAGCAAAGGATGTCAGGACAGAGATTCCTAGGAACCGATGGGATATTGATCGCTACTACGATCCAGATCCTGATATCCCTGACAAAATTTATGTTCGTCAAGGTTATTTTCTCCAACAACCGATAGACAAATTCGATCCTGCATTTTTTGGAATTTCTGGTGTAGAAGCAGCTAAGATGGAACCTTCACAACGGCTACTTTTAGAAGTTACTTGGGAAGCATTGGAAAATGCAGGCATCTCACCCAGGAGTTTGAAAAAGACTGATACTGGGGTATATATTGGTCAAATGAACAATGACTATGGAATAATAGGTACAAGTTCACAGTCTGACAAGTTACCTGATTTTTATTTAGGAATAGGCACTGCGATGAGTATGTCAGCAGGTCGGGTTGCATACATTTTGGGGTTACAAGGACCTGCTTTATTCCTAGACACATCCTGTTCTTCGTCTTTAGTTGCCTTGCATTTAGCCTGTCAAAGTTTACGCTCTAGGGAGTCGAATATGGCTCTAGTGGGAGGAGTAAATTTGATGCTGGCTCCCAATTCTACTTATGCACTTTGTCAAGGTAAAGCATTATCTCCTGATAGTCGGTGTAAAACTTTTGATGCTAGTGCTGATGGTTTTGCCAGGGGTGAGGGGTGTGGTATGGTTGTACTGAAACGTCTTCGGGATGCTACAGCAGATAATGACCGTATTTTAGCATTAGTCAAAGGTTCAGCAGTTAATCATGATGGACCTAGTAGTGGATTGACTGTTCCAAATCAGCAGGCTCAAAAAAAGGTAATTCGTCAAGCGTTAAAAAATGCTAAGTTAGAGCCATTACAAATTGACTATGTTGAGTGTCATGGTACGGGTACATCTCTGGGAGATCCTTTGGAGGTAAGAGCGATCGATGAGGTGTATTGTCAAGACAGAACTAAAGAACAACTTCTGATTTTAGGTGCGGTTAAAAGTAATATAGGTCACTTAGAGGGGGCAGCAGGAATAGCTGGTTTGATTAAAGTTGTTCTCGCTTTGCAGAATCAGGAGATTCCCGCCAATCTACATTTTAATCAGCCTAATCCTCAGATTGATTGGGATAAAATGCCGTTAAAAGTGCCAACTACAGCTTTTCCTTGGAAACAACAAGGAGAAAAACGGCGTTTAGCTGGAATTAGTGGATTTGGCATGAGCGGAACGAATGCTCATGTAATTTTAGAAGAAGCTCCTGTTCAAGTTGAAAGTGAGAAATCAAAACGCAAAAGTGAAGATGTTTTAGAACGTCCGTTGCATTTATTAACGTTGTCAGCTAAAACAGAAAAAGCTCTACAAGAATTAGCTAGTAATTATGAGAATTATCTCAAAACTCATCCAGAATCAGAATTAGCAGATATTTGTTATACAGCTAATACAGGACGTAACCATTTCAATCATAGACTAGCAGTTTTTGCTTCCAACCAACAAGAGTTACTTGAAAAACTCCGACAACAAAAACAGGAAGAAGAAGTTGCCGGAATATTTTCAGGAAAACTACCTCACAACATCGCTATACCTAAAATTGCCTTCATCTTCACAGGTAAAAATCCCCAGTATCTAAACATGGGGCAACAACTTTATGAAAGTCAACCAACTTTTCGTCAAGCCTTAGATAAATGCGATCGCATCCTACGTCCAGAGCTAGAAAATTCCCTCTTGGAAGTTCTTGCTCATAAAAAGCCACAAAAGTCAAGTTCTGATTTACTAGACCAAAGTACTTATAGTCAACCTGCCCTATTTTCCATAGAATATGCTTTATTCGAGTTATGGCAATCATGGGGCATTAAACCAGATGTGCTTTTAGGTCAAAATGTCGGTGAATATGTAGCAGCTTGTGTAGCAGGAGTCTTTAGTTTAGAAGAGGCTCTCAAATTAATTGCTACTAGGGGCAGGTTAATGCAGCAACAGAAGAATAGTGGTATAATTATTGATACAGAATTGAAAACTATAGCACAAGAAATCACCTACAGTCAGCCTCAAATACCACTGATTTCTAATGTGACTGGCAAAAAATTAGGTAATGAAATAACTTCAGCCGAATATTGGCTCACTCATCTGTGGGAATCTATACCCTGGACTCAGAGCATTGAAGCCCTAAATCAGGAAGGTTATGAAATCTTCCTAGAAATTGGACGCTGTAGGAGCTTGGTGAGTAATATCCCACAGGAGAGCAAACTCGTACTTTCACCCCAAACAGAATGGGAAGAAATATTAGAAACTGTAGCACAACTATATATTAAAGGAGTAAATGTTGATTGGTCTGGATTTGATAAAGATTATATTCGTAAGAAAGTAACACTTCCTACTTATCCGTTTCAAAGAGAACGTTATTGGATTGAAACTTCTGAAAAAGACTCGCCAACAAGTATCTCAGAAAATAACTCAAGCTTAATTGTTAACCTGCTAAACCAAGGCGATATAGAGGGATTAATCCAGGAATTGAACCTAGACCAAAAGTTGACAGAAGATGAATATAAATTATTGCCTAAACTGTTAAACACCTTAATTAATCGACATCAAAATCATTTTGAATATTCAGATAAGTCAACCGGAATTTTACAACAACTGGAGAATACTCCAAACAAAGACCGTCAACATTTAATTCTCAAATACTTGCAAGATGTAGTAGGTAAAATATTGGGATCATATAAACCTCAGGATATAGATACAAACTTAGGTTTCGTCGATCTGGGTTTAAATTACTCTATGATGCTTGAGATGATAGAAATATTACAAACAAGTTTTGGTTGTTCAGTTTCAGTTTCAACATTGCTAGAACATTTTAATATTCAGCAATTATCTGATTATTTAATTATCCAGATTTTCGGTGAAGATTTAGAGAAAAAAAATAAAACTTTAAACTTGACAAATGAAAATCAACAAATTACTGTTGAGAGTAAAATAGAACCGCTATATGAAGAGGCGATCGCAACTGCTATTCAGGAAACAGAAGTGGCCAAGGCCATTGAAGACGAACTGAAAGAGATTACACTTTTACTTAATAATGAAGGGGACTAAAATGACTAATGCTTCGGAAACAGAAAAACAAGTTGTTTCCTCCCAACAAGTGCTTCAAACTATCAAAGAAATGCGAAATAGACTTGAAGCAGTTAACAAGGAAAAAACTGAACCAATTGCTATTGTGGGAGTTGGATGTAGATTTCCTGGTAATGCTAACGATTCAGCCTCATTCTGGCAGTTATTACATGAAGGAATAGATGCTGTAGGTGAAGTACCATCAGGTCGTTGGGATGTTGATGCTTACTACGATCCAAAGCCGGATACACCAGGGAAAACCTACACTAAACAAGGGGGGTATATTCAGGAAGTCGATCGCTTCGATCCCTTATTCTTTGGGATTTCGCCCAGAGAAGCAGTTAGTTTAGACCCTCAACAAAGGCTGCTTTTAGAAGTTGGTTGGGAAGCATTAGAAAATGCTGGTATTGCACCCAGTACACTGAGAAACAGTAAAACAGGTGTATATGTGGGCATTTGTACTGATGACTATAGCGAAAGAATCAAAAATGATTTGACATTGGTGGATTCTCATTTTGGTACGGGGAATGCCCGGAGTATGGCAGTCGGTCGCCTTTCTCACCTACTGGGTTTACAAGGGCCAAATATCCAGTTAGATACAGCCTGTTCTTCCTCTCTGGTAACTGTGCATTTAGCTTGTCAGAGTTTGCGTTTAAAGGAGAGTAATTTAGCGATCGCTGGCGGGGTCAATTTGATTCTTTGGCCTTTTGGTACTATTGGTCGTTGTCAATTGAAAGCAGTCGCCCCTGATGGTCGCTGCAAAACTTTTGATGCTTCTGGAGATGGTTATGGTCAGGGAGAAGGATGTGGCATGGTTGTGCTGAAACGTCTTTCTGATGCTATGGCTGATGGGGATAGAGTTTTAGCAGTGATTCGTGGTTCAGCAGTTAACCATGATGGGCCTAGTAGTGGTTTAACTGTTCCTAACAAAATGGCTCAGAAAGAACTAATTCAGCAAGCACTACAAAATGCCAGAATTGAAGCAAGTCAGGTAAGTTATGTAGAAGCTCATGGTACCGGTACACCCTTGGGCGATCCCATTGAGTTGGAGTCTTTGGCAGCAGTTTATGGCAAAAACCGCCCCATCAATCAACCCTTGGTAGTGGGTTCAGTGAAAACCAATATAGGACATTTGGAAGCAGCAGCAGGAGCATCAGCTCTGATTAAGGTGGTTTTATCGCTGCAAAATCAAGAAATACCACCCCACTTACACCTAAAAAATCCTAATCCCCATATTCCATGGCATCAACTGCCGATAGTAGTTCCTACTGCAGCTACTCCATGGAAACGAGGCGAACAACCAAGGATCGCAGGGATAAGTTCTTTTGGTATTAGCGGGACAAATGCTCATATCATTTTAGAAGAAGCTCCACTAGAAGTTAAAAGTCAAGAGGCAAAAGGCAAAAGTGAAGATTTTTCAGAGCGACCTTTGCATTTATTAACACTGTCGGCAAAAACAGAAACAGCATTGGCAGAGTTGGTTGGCAATTATCAAAATTATCTAGAAAATAATCCAGAATTAGAGATAGAAGATGTCTGTTACACGGCAAATACAGGACGTTCCCATTTTAACCATCGACTAACGGTTATCGCTGCTGATAAAACTGAACTATCAACTAAACTAGGCGATCGATTAGCAGGAAAGGAAGTCACAGGAATATGTTCTGCTTACCTTCGTAACACCACAACTTCACCTAAAGTAGCATTTTTATTTACTGGTCAGGGTTCTCAGTATCTCAACATGGGAAGACAACTGTATGAAACTCAACCTGTTTTCCGTAGAACTTTAGACCAATGCAACCAAATTTTGAGTTCATTTTTAGAGAAACCTTTATTAGATGTTCTCTATTGTGATTCTGAAAATGGGAAAGAAAATTCTTTACTAGATGAGACTGCTTATACTCAACCTGCCCTATTTTCGATTGAATACGCATTAGCGCAATTATGGCAATCTTGGGGTGTGAAGCCAGATGTGGTAATGGGTCATAGTGTGGGAGAATATGTGGCAGCTTGTATTGCCGGAGTATTCAGTCTAGAAGACGGTCTGAAACTGATTGCAACTAGGGGACAGTTAATGCAGGAGTTGCCTAGTGGTGGGGAAATGGTTTCTGTGTTTGCATCAGAATCTTTGGTCAGCGAAGCAATAGCGCCCTACACCTCACAAGTAAATATAGCAGCAATAAACGGACCAGAGAGTATTGTTATTTCTGGTGTGGGTGAAGCAATTCAAGCTATTTGTGAGAGTTTTTCAGAAAAGGGAATCAAGACAAAATCCCTACAGGTATCCCATGCTTTCCACTCTCCACTCATGGAACCTATGCTAGTAAAATTTGCAGTTGTAGCGAAAGAAGTCACCTATGCTCAACCACAAATTGATTTAATTTCCAATGTTACAGGAAAACTAGCAACAGCAGAAATTGCTACCCCAGAATATTGGGTAAATCATATCCGCCAACCCGTGCGTTTTACCCAGAGTATGGAAACGCTTCATCAAGAAAACTATCAATTGTTCTTGGAAATTGGACCTAAACCAATATTACTGGGAATGGGTAGGCAATGTTTGCCAGAAGATGTGGGAAGTTGGTTGCCTTCATTGCGTCCACCTCAAACAGATTGGCAACAGATTCTTAACAGTTTAGGGCAACTGTACGCACAAGGCGTTACAGTAGATTGGTCAGAGTTTGACCGCGACTATTCTCGTTCTAAAGTTACGCTCCCTAGCTACCCATTTCAAAGACAGCATTATTGGCAAGAAGTCAAAGAAAACGGACATAAATCTCAAGACGAAACTCTCTCGACTCCTATTGTGAAGTTGCTTAATCAAGGGGAAACACAACAGTTAGTAGACGAAGTAGAATTAGCAGGGGAACTAACAGAACAAGAACGACAAGTTTTACCAAAATTGCTCGAACTTCTGGTAAAACGACAGCAAAATTATCTGGAGTTCAAAGGTGGAACTGTTCACGAGTATTATAATGCAGTGGCAACCTTGGGTCAAGTACAAGCTGGTAGTCAGGCAGATGGATTAGCAGAATCACCATATTTAACCTTTGGTCTATTTCCCGAAAAAGTTCCTGATTTTTCCTGGATTAAATGTCTAACTGAACCAAATCAGGAAAATCATCTTGAGATGATTTTTGAGTCTCAAAAAGAGTTGAGACAACTATTGTTTGCCCAAGTGGATTTTTCAGCTTGTCAAAAAGTTTTAGATTTTGGTTGCGGATATGCTTCAGATTTGGTTGACCTTGCTCAAAAATACGAACATCTGCAATTGAATGGATACACTATTTCTAGCGAACAAGCAAAATTTGGTAGCACAAGAGTTCGCGAAAGTCAACTGCAAGAGCGAGTAAAAATTTATAACCGAGATAGTGCTAAAGATGAGTTTCCTAATAATTACGATCTGGTATTTGGGTTTGAAGTTGCTCACCACATTTTGGATAAACAGGCACTGTTTACCAATATTAGTAATCATTTGAATCAACAGGGATATCTGGTATTGGCAGATTTCATCTCTAATAGCGATATAGCGATCGACCATGAAGAAACATCTTCCTATTTTATTACGAAATCTGAGTGGGTGGAATTTTTATCTCAACATCATCTCCAATTAGTGGCAGCAATAGATGTGAGTCCAGAAATCTCTAACTTCTTGTACGATCCAGATTTTGAAGGACGCTTGGAACAGTTGTATCAAAGTAATCAGGATGAGAATGTACGTTCTGGATTCAAATCTTACTATCAGTTGGGTAAGGTTTTAAGTAAGGAAATCGCAAGTTATGTATTGTTAACAGCTCAAAAACAAGAACAGTTATCAACTGCAGAAATTGCTGAGTGGAATCAACAAATTCTGGCTCAACTGACATCTTATTCGGAAGTTACTCCGCAGCGTTGGTTGTATGAACTGGAATGGCAAGCTCAACAAGCAAAAGGCAAAGGGAAAAAAGCTAAAGGGAACTGGTTGTTGTTTGCAGAAGATGGTGCTGTAGCATCAGGGTTAAAGGAAAAATTGGGAGATGGATGTGTTATTGTTGCCCCTGGTAATAGTTATCAGCAGATAGATGAAAAACACTATCAAATTAATCCTACTGCTCCTGAAGAATTTAAGCTTCTATTGAACGAAACTAAGAATATACAAGGAATAGTTCACCTGTGGAGTATGGCAACAAATAGCGATCGCCTAGAAACAGCTATAGAATATGGTTGTGCTAGTTTGTTACATCTGGTGCAAGCTTTGGCGGAAACAAAACCACAACAGATGCCTAATTTGTGGGTAGTTACTCAAGGTGCAATGAGTGTAGTTACTGGTGAAGCTGTACAAGTCCAACAATCACCTGTTTGGGGATTAGGTCGCGTCATTACCCAGGAACATCCAGAAATGCAATGTCGGTTACTTGACTTGGAAGCAAGTACGAAAGCAGAAGATGTAGCAGGGTTATTATACCAAGAACTCTTGTCTCCAGAAGAAGAAAACCAGATAGCTTATCGGCAGGGAGAACGTCGAGTAGCGCGACTGGTACGACGACAACAGCAAATAAGTACAGAAGAAAAACCAGAGATTAATATTGTTGCAGAAGGCAGTTACCTAATTACTGGTGGTTTGGGTGCATTGGGATTACAACTAGCTCAATGGTTAGTGGATAAGGGCGCTCAACATTTGGTACTTACCGGACGTCGGACACCATCAGAGACAGCGAAACAGACTATTGCTCAACTCGAACAAAGAGGCACAAAAGTATCTGTACTTTTAGGTGATGTTTCTGTAGAGCAAGATGTAGCAGGTATGATTGAGCAAATTAACACATCCTTACCACCATTACATGGCATTATTCATGCAGCAGGTGTTTTGGATGATGGAGTTTTACAACAGATGAACTGGGAACGGTTTACTAAAGTCATGGCTCCTAAAGTTAAAGGTGCTTGGCATCTCCATCAGTTTACTCAAGATTTGCCATTAGACTTCTTTGTTTGTTTCTCCTCCGCAGCATCTTTCTTGGGTTCCACTGGTCAAGGTAACTATGCAGCAGCTAACGCTTTTATGGATGGTTTGGTTTATCATCGCCGATCATCAGGTTTACCAGGGTTGAGCGTGAACTGGGCAGCTTGGGGAGAAGGAGGCATGGCAGCACGTTTAGCAAGTCAATTCCAAAGCCGGATTCGCTCTCTAGGTATGAGTAGCATTCCACCAGAACAGGGATTAGAAGTTTTGACTCAGTTGTTGGCAGAGTCAGCAACTCAAGTTGGAGTTATACCTATTAATTGGTCTCAGTTTGTGGCCCAACTGCCTGCGGGAATGACAATGCCAGTTTTGGAAGAGTTTATGAGTTCCGAGTCTGTAGTAACAGAAACCAAAAATAACGAATTTTTGGTGGAACTGCAGAAAGCAAAAGCTAGCGATCGCCCACAGATAATGACAAATTATCTCCAAGGTGTGGTAGGTAAGTTACTTGGGTTCCCAGAATCTGAACTACCAGATACAGAGTTAGGATTTTTTGATATGGGAATGGATTCTTTGTTGTCTTTGGAACTCCGAAATTTATTACAAAAGAGTTTTAGTTGTTCAGTGTCTTCTACAGTTTTATTTGAGTATACTAATATTGAAGCTCTAGCTGAACATTTAACTACAGAGGTTTTGGCAGAAGACTTAGAAACAACAGTTGAGACTTCAGACAAAGATAAGCCGGAAACACCAGCTATCCCTCAGGAGGAAGTAACAGACGCGATTGCGCAGAAGTTCCAACAGATACAAAACTTACTTAACAACAACTAGATAAACTAGCGTTGGTTGATTAATGTAGGAGTAATTTTTGCTCCTACAATTTAGTTATTTACACCTAATATCATGTTTGGTAGAACACTAATAATTATGTTCGCAGTTTTGCTCTAGTCCTTATTCATGTCTGGGCTAAAGCCCAACTACAAACAAAAACTAATTATCCGGACATGATATAAGAGAAATTTCTCTAAACTTAGAACTTATGGCACAACAACCGCTTTCATCTGAACAATTATTTGAGCTTTTAGAACAAGTTCACAGTAAGCTTGAAACAGTCGATAGAGAAAAAACTGAACCCATTGCCATTATCGGAGTCGGTTGTAGATTTCCTGGTAACGCCAACGATCCTGACTCATTCTGGCATCTATTACACGAGGGTATTGATGCAGTAACAGAAATACCATCAGACCGCTGGGACATTGATAATTATTACGATCCAGACCCAGAAACTCCCTTAACAGCTTATACCAAACATGGGAGTTTTATTCAAAAAGTTGACCAATTTGACCCAAGTTTTTTTGGTATTTCTCCTAGGGAGGCAGTAAGTTTAGATCCTCAACAAAGACTTTTACTAGAAGTTACTTGGGAAGCACTAGAAAACGCGGGAATTCCACCTAATCTTCTCAGAAATAGTAAGACAGGTGTATATGTGGGAATCTGCACTGATGACTATACGTCAAATCAAATTACTACAGCAACCGTTAAAATTCTGACCCAATCTAGCAAAAATGGAGATAATGCAGTTTCAGTTGATGGTTACACAGGGACAGGTAATGCTCGCAGCATGGCAGTCGGTCGTATTTCGCACCTACTTGGTTTACAAGGACCAAATATCCAGTTAGATACAGCTTGTTCTTCGTCTCTAGTCGCAACACATCTAGCGTGTCAAAGTCTGCGCTTAAAAGAATGTAACTTAGCTTTAGTAGGCGGAGTAAATTTGATTCTTTCTCCAGGCAATACGATCGCTCGTTCTAAAATTAAAGCTCTCGCTCCTGATGGACGCTGCAAAACTTTCGACGCCTCCGCAGATGGTTATGGGCAGGGAGAAGGATGCGGAGTAGTTGTTCTCAAACGTCTTTGTGATGCTATGGCGGATGGAGATACAGTTTTAGCAACGATTCGAGGTTCAGCGATTAACCATGACGGCCCAAGTAGTGGTTTGACCGTTCCCAATAAAAAAGCACAGAAAGAAGTTATACAACAAGCACTGCAAAATGCCAAAATCAAACCTCACCAGGTGAGCTATGTAGAAGCCCATGGAACGGGAACAACTCTGGGGGACCCCATAGAATTAGAAGCTTTAGCAGCAATTTATGGGAAAAATCGTCCTCAAAATGAACCGTTGATAGTTGGTTCGGTGAAAACCAATTTCGGACACCTGGAAGCAGCAGCAGGTGTTTCATCTTTGATCAAAGTAGCGTTGGCACTTCATCATCAGGAAATACCACCTCACTTACACTTGAATAAACCGAATCCTTATATTCCTTGGGATAATATTCCTGTTACGATTCCGACTTCTGGTATCCCCTGGGAGGAGGGTGAGCAACCACGGATAGCAGGAGTAAGTTCTTTTGGTATGAGTGGGAGCAATGTTCATGTTATTTTGGAATCAGCTCCTATTCAAGGCAAAAGTCAAAAGGCAAAAGGCAAAAGTGAAGATAGTTTAGAACGTCCGCTTCATTTATTAACATTGTCGGCAAAAACTAAACCTGCTCTTGAAGATTTAGTGGGGCGTTATTGCAATTACTTAGAAAATCATGTAGGGACGTTCCATGGAACGTCCTTACCAGACATTTGTTATAGTGCAAATGTGGGGCGCTCTCATTTTCAACATCGTCTTGCTGTATTAGCAACTTCGGGAAATGAACTCAGAGAAAAATTAGGAAATTTTCATACTGAAAATGAAATAGTGGGGTTGTTTTCTGGTGAACTTCCTAAGAGTAATCGTCAACCTAAAATTGCTTTTTTATTCACTGGTCAGGGTTCTCAATATGTAAGCATGGGATGGGAATTGTACCAAACTCAACCTACATTTCGGAGTGCTTTGGAGGAATGCGACGAAATTCTTCAACCTTACTTAGAGAAACCTCTGTTAGAAGTAATTTTCGGGAATGCTTCTTTACTTGACCAAACTGCATATACTCAACCTGCTCTGTTTGCTATCGAATATGCTCTAGTTCAGTTATGGAAATCTTGGGGAATAGAGCCAAATATTGTTATGGGTCACAGTGTTGGAGAATATGTGGCAGCAACTATAGCGGGAGTATTTAGTCTTGAAGACGGTCTGAAATTAATTGCTGCCAGGGGAAAATTAATGCAACAGTTACCTGATGGTGGGGAGATGGTGTCAATATTAGCATCGGAATCTCAGGTAAGGTTAGCGATCGCTCCCTATGACTCAGAAGTAGCTATTGCTGCTATTAATGGCCCGGAAAGTATTGTGATTTCTGGAGCAAGTAGAGCTATTGGAGAAATTTGTAGTCAACTGGATTCTAATGGACTTAAAACCAAACGCCTACAAGTATCCCATGCTTTTCACTCTCCATTAATGGAACCCATGATGGCGGAGTTTGAAGCGATCGCTCGACAAATTAATTACAATCATCCTCAAATTTCATTGATATCTAATATTTCTGGAAAATTAGCTGATGAAAGCATTGCTACAGCCAAATATTGGGTGAATCACATTAGGCAACCAGTGCGGTTTGCTCAGAGTATGGAAACTTTGTATCAAAAAGGATATACAGTCTTCCTGGAAATTGGACCTAAACCAATATTACTAGGGATGGGTCGTCAATGTTTGAGCGAAAGTCAAGGAATCTGGTTGCCTTCTTTGCGTCCAGCTAAAATTTCCTCCCAGTCTTCTTTAGAAAGGGAGGAAACTGCACCGTTGGGAGGTGAATGGCAACAAATGCTTTCTAGTTTGGGAGAGTTGTATTTGCAGGGAGTTAAGGTAGACTGGTGTGGGTTTGACCGAGATTATGATCGTCAAAAAGTAGCATTGCCGACTTATCCATTTCAACGACAACGCTATTGGATAGAAACTATTCAAAACTTACAAGAATTACAATTAAAAGCTCAAAATTCAAAATTTAACAATGAAGAATTTTTAGAACATAGTAAGATTCCTATTATTAAACTGCTCGGTCAAGGAAATACCAAAGAGTTATTTAAACAACTGGTGATAAACGATCGTTTATCACCAGAACAGCTAAAAACATTACCAGATTTATTAGCATTATTATCTCAAAGATATAAACAAGAATTAGCAGAAATCACTACCAGTGATTGGTTTTATAAAATTCAATGGAAGCTGCAAAAAGATAACCGAAAAAGGCAAAGTTATCAACGGAGTAATTGGTTGATTTTTGCAGATTCAACTGGAGTAGGAGAATCTATAGCAACTCAATTACAACAGGAAGGAAATGAATGTATTTTAGTTTATAGAGGTGAGATATATCAAAAGAATCAGGCTGGAATTTATCAAGTCAATCCATCCAAGATTCAAGATTTTGAACAACTATATCAAACAATTACTAAAACAAGTAAACTCCCCTTAAAAAAAGTAATTCATCTCTGGAGTTTAGATGGTAATGCAAAAGATTTAACGATTACAAATTTAGAAGAAGCACAATTATTAGGATGTGGTAGCGTATTGCACCTATTACAGACTTTAGTCAAAAATTCCTCAACTCCACCCAATCTTTGGCTAATTACTAGAGGAACTCAAGCAGTATTACCAGAAAGAGAAAGATTAACAGTAATAGGGTCTCCTTTGTGGGGATTAGGTCGAACGATTGCTTTTGAACATCCGCAATTTTGGGGCGGTTTGATAGATTTAGATCCCCAGAGTTCCAAAGATGAGGTAAAAATACTATTGCAACAAATGACAGACAGTCATATAGAAGACCATATAGCAGTACGCGATCGTAAAACTTATGTTACTCGTCTAATCAAGCACTTTCCCCAAGCAGCTCAACCCTTGTCATTATCTGCCGATGCTACATATCTAATTACAGGAGGACTAGGATCGCTTGGCTTACAGACAGCAAAATGGATGGCAGAAAAAGGAGCTAAACATATAGCTTTAATCGGTCGCACTCAACCCTCCGAAGCAGCACAACAAACTATTCAAAATTTAGAACAACAGGGTATTGATGTCAGAGTTTTGTCAGCAGATATTTCAATTGAAGCAGATGTAGTTAATATCCTAGAGCAGATTCAGACACCACCACTACGAGGAATAATTCATGCAGCAGGAGTTTTGGATGATGGCATACTCCAGCAAATGAATTGGGAACGCTTTACTAAAGTGATGACACCTAAAGTCGTTGGTGCTTGGAATCTACATAATTTAACTCAAAATTTATCCCTAGACTTTTTTGTTTGCTTCTCATCTATGTCTTCCCTTTTAGGTTCCCCTGGTCAAGGAAACTATGCTGCAGCGAATGCTTTCATGGATACTTTAGCTTATTATCGTCAAGGTATGGAGTTACCAGGATTAAGTATTAATTGGGGAGCATGGTCTGAAAGTGGAATGGCAACTCGCGTCGCCAGTCAATATCAAAATCGGTTGAAAACAGCAGGAATAGGTTCTATTTCTCCAGAGCAAGGAATGCAAGTATTAGAAAAACTTTTACAAACTCAGTCTATAGCACAGGTGGGAGTTTTACCAGCAGATTGGTCTGTGTTGGCAAAACAATGGAGTTTAGAAAATCCAAGTTCTTTACTTTTGGAACTTTTACAACAGGAAACAATACTAAACGAAACAACACTAGAAAAGACAGATGAACAAATTTTAGACAAATGGAAAGCAGCACCAAAGATTGAACGGGAAGAGATATTGAGAAATTATATTCAATCTTTAGTAGCAAAAAGCATGGGAGTTAACTCATCAGAAATTTCTACTGATGTTAATCTCATCGAAGAGGGTATGGATTCATTAATGGCTATGGAAGTTGTCAATCAACTCAGTCGCGACCTCAATTTTATCATCTATCCCAGAGAATTTTACGAACGACCAAAAATAAACTCTCTAACTCAATATCTGAGTGCTGAGTTGAATAATAATAATGATGTTGTCGATCGACCCTCCTCAAAAACTACAGAAATCTTTGAAACCGAATCTATTTCTAATCCTCCACCTCTAGCTTCAAGTTCGGAACGTCTTCCTGGTATTATTTTCATTCTTTCCAGTCCGCGCTCAGGTTCAACTTTACTCAGGGTAATGCTAGCTGGTCATTCCTCCCTCTTTTCACCACCAGAGTTGCATCTTTTACCATTTAATACTATGAAGGAGCGACAAGAACAACTTAATGCTTCTTACTTGGGTGAAGGGTTACAAAAAGCGTTCATGGAAATGCAAAATCTGGATGCAACAGCTAGTCAGACTCTAATTCAAGATATGGAGTCACAAAATTTATCTATTCAGCAGGTATATGGAATGCTTCAGGAAAACATAGCACCTCGTCTGCTTGTAGATAAATCTCCTTCTTATTCGATAAATAGAGCAATCTTAGAACGAGGAGAAGCCATATTTGCCAACTCCAAATACATTTATCTGGTTCGCCATCCCTACTCAGTCATTGAATCATTTGTGCGGATGCGGATGCAAAAACTTGCTGGGTTGGGAGATGAAAATCCTTACCAAATAGCGGAGCAAGTATGGGCTAAAAGTAACCAGAATATTTTAGATTTTTTGAGTGGGTTGGAGTCATATCGTCACCATCAAATTCACTATGAGGAATTAGTGAAGGAACCAGAGCAAGTGTTATCCCAATTATGCGATTTTCTGAAAATTAATTTTGATCCAGAACTTTTGCAACCTTATCAAGGCGATCGCATGACAGAAGGTGTTCATCAAAGCTCATTATCAATTAGTGACCCCAACTTTCTCAAACACAACACTATAGATAGGAATTTGGCAGACAAATGGAAAACTATTGAATTACCGCATCCATTGGGAGAAGAAGCTAAACATATAGCGAACCAACTCAATTATGAATTACCCCACACCAACAAACAGGAATATTCTGTAATGACTGTTACAGAGCAGGTAACTAGGTCGGAAAAATTTCTGGAGTTTCGAGGAAATCAGATTTGTTTGTGTAGTTGGGGTTCTTCAAATGCTCCTGTAGTTTTGTGTATTCATGGCCTTTTAGAACAGGGATTAGCTTGGCAAGAAGTCGCACTTCCCCTTGCAGCAAAGGGTTATCAAGTTGTAGCTCCCGATTTATTTGGTCATGGACGTTCTTCTCATTTGGAAATGGTAACTTCTTATAATTCACTGACATTTTTAGCTCAGATAGACAGAGTGATTGAGGAATTGTCAGACAAACCTTTTTTGTTAGTAGGTCACTCTATGGGGGCAATGTTAGCAGCAGCGATCGCTAGTGTGCGCCAGGAGAAAATCAAAAGGTTAATTTTAGTCGAACTTCCACTACCTGCTGAGGAAAGCAAACAAGAATCTACAGTCAATCAGCTCGCAACTTGTTTAGAGTACCTGAGTTATATTCCTCAACATCCTACTTTCCCAGATGTGGCAACTGCTGCGAGAAGGTTACGTCAAGGGACACCAAGTCTCTCAGAAGAATTTTCATATATCTTAGCTGAAAGAACTACAAAACCATATCAAGGTGGAGTGCGTTGGAGTTGGGATGGGATTCTTCGTACTCGTTCCGTTTTGAGTTTTAACAATTTTAATGGCGATCGCTCTCAATATTTGCAGATGCTCAAATCTATTCAAGTTCCTACTACTTTGGTATATGGAGATAATAGTAAATTAAATCGACTGGAAGATTTACAAGAACAACAAATAACAATGACTCAAGCAAGACAAGTTTTTCTTTCTGGAGGACATAATCTCCATATTGATGCTGCTACTGCTTTGGCATCACTTATTTTGACATCATAATAGACTTTATTTTTGAAAAAAATTCAACTATAAATGATATTATTGATTGAACAATTAGAGGCGATCAAATAATGAAAAATCGGGAAAAATTTTTGGCAATTAAACTATTATGGGACGTCCCACTAGGATTGTTATCTTTGATATTTTTTAAAACTGTCAGATTATCGCTCCGCACTCTTTTTAGTATTGCTACTAATTCAAACAAACAAAAGGTTTATAAATGGCTAGTTTTTTCTGAGGAACTGTTAAAAAAGCCTCTAATATTACCATCTCTTTTAACTACTGGCCCTCGATGGAATCCTCATGCTATTGCTGCTGGTGCAGGGCCTTTTGCAGTAAAAGAATCATTAACAATAGAAATTAGTTCTTGTGTTGCTTCAGCTCAATCATGGAGTATAGGTATTTATAAATTTCCTGAAGCAAAAGCTGTCAAATATATAGCATCTAATAGCTCAAATTTACAGGAACAATGGCATGAATTAAAACTGGAATCTGGAAAATATACTCTAGGATTAAGATATTATAATTGGTACGATAAAGTAAGCTTACCTGCTATTAATGTCGATGGTAATCCAATGATTAATACAGAATCAGTTGATAGTGGTAATGTCAACAATTACTTTCAAAATTTAAGAGAACGAGACAATACTTTTTACAGATTTCTCAATTACTATATATTTACTATACTAATTTGTCAGAAATGGTTGCCTAAAGAATGGGTGAGAGCCGAATATTTACCTGTGGGAGACCCTAATAACGAGTTTCTCTACGGAGTTGTTTATAAAGATTACTCTTTAAGTTTAGAACTAAATTCATTATTGCTTGCTAATTATGATGTGTATTTAACAATATATAATCGTTCTAGTTTACCAATTAGTTTTGCTCAAGTTCATACGGAAAAATACACAACCCCGGGGATAGAAACAGATGGCTTTTATTTATTGAGGTTACGCTCTAAATCTGATTTAAGTAACAATTCATTTGAGTCAGATTGGATTACTATAGAGCTTATTTTACTGGGTGACAAGCTAGTTTAGTAGTATTGGTATTGCTATCCGAACTTACCACCATAACCAAATAGCATCTCGTCATATTGCTAATCATTCCCATCCTGTTATTGTGGAATTGGGAATTGGGAGTTGGATTATCTAGTTGTTTTCACCACATCGGACAAAATGCTTATCGTTGGTTCGATCTGGATTTATATCATGTTCGGATGATCACTTATAATAAAGCCAAAATCATTACAGTAGAGGGATTAAAAGTTTATGGCCAAAAGGATTGCGATATAGCTGCCGCACTTGCTCCGCCAACGCCAACTACCTAAGTGCTCAAGAGTTACTGGTTGATTATCGCCTGGCGACAAATGTCACCGAACGTACCCATTACCAAATAATTTGGTTATTGGTGACAAGAAAAACACCATTAGAAGTAGCCCATGTCACTGGTTACAGTAGAACTTGGATTTATCAGTTAGTCAAACGCTACAACAAATGGGGCACAAAAAGTTTGGGAGATGAACGACGTCACAACCAAGGGCAGGAGGCAATATTAACAGATTTACAGCAAGCCCAACTATGGCAAGTTCTCTGTGAACAATCACCAGATTGTGGATTGTGGAACGGTCGTAAATTAGCCGATTGGTTAAGTGAACTGACCGGAAAACGGTAAATCGGCATCGAGGATGGGAATATTTCAAACAAATGGCATTTAGGTTACCTGTTCCTCGATCTCAACATAAGAGTGATTTCCTACAAAGTCTCCCTATAGAACCCATTTGGTATCTCTAAAAAATTAGGCGATCGCTAACCTCTTAAG
>NZ_JBNHER010000095.1:0-48936 GCF_050015975.1 Dapis purpurea BLCC-M126
CTACATCGCTCTATTTAGTATACGCTATATATAGTGTCTTTGCGTAAGTCCTGATCACTAATTATCCGGACATGATATTACAGGAAATTTAAGTTTTTTCAGGCTTTTAAGCCTTCTCTCCTAAATAACTAAAATCTTCTTCCTTACCCTTACCTTACAATACCGATGCTACCGGACATCATATGACTGGGCTAAAAGAATATTGAGAGGGATAATAAAAGTATCCCCGGGCAAATTCCCTTACCATTTTTGATAGAAAAAATTGTCTTGATAGAAATTCAAGCAATAGCTAAGACAGCGATAAATTTTATCAAAGCTAATCGTTTGACCTCTCGTTATGTAGATTGGTAGGGGAGGGTTTAGTGGAAAGCTTTGGTATATTAGCAATTGATATTGATAAACCCGCCCTGCCCTACGCATTACATCTGGGGGCAAGTTTATTTGATTTGGAGTAATTCCCATTAATTTAACCTGGAACCGACCCCTACATATTATATTAATTTTGACTTTTGACTTCTAATTTTTGACTTTTAGCTTAAATATTAATTGGTATTATTTAGTCAATGATGCAATAATATTTCGGCACTATGAGCCATAATATTTTTCTGCTATGCCTGACATTCCCCAATTTCCCGAAGCTCTTGCCGAGGCCCTCAATAACTTCCCAGAGCTAGATTTAGACCTACCAGATCCAGAAGATGAAGAAATTCCCGACTCTGAGTTTGAAAATGTAGTAGACATAGCATGGAAAGTTTGCGATCGCTTTGACCTCCAGACCGAAATTTGGCGAGGCCGTATCCTAAGAATAATTAGAGATCGAGAAAAGAAAGGAGGCGATGGACGGGGTAGCGGATTCCTAAATTGGCTGAAGGAAAGAGAAATTAGTAAGAGCCAAGCTTATGCCTTAATAGAATTGGCCAATAGTGCTGATACTTTAATAGATAAAGGACATTTAGACCCAGATTCCATCAATAACTTTAGCAAAAGAGCTTTTGTAGAAACGGCCAAATCTCCCACAGAAGTCCAACAAATGGTTACAGATGCAGCCAAAAAAGGCGATCGAATCACCAGACGAGAAGTTAAGCAACTAGCGGACGAATGGACTGCTGTTAGTTCAGATTTGCTTCCAGACGAAATTAGAGCTAAGGCCACTTCCGGTTCAATGCCACCACGTTATTTAGCTCCCCTAGTGCGGGAAATGGAAAAATTACCAGAATCCCATATAAGTGCAATTCAAGAGGAAATAGTCCAAAGTCCAGAATTAGATACTGTCAAGCAACTAACCTCAGATGCTCGTAACCTATCCAAATATCTTGATGCAGCAGCCAAAGTTCAAGCATTGAATGAATCATCATTAGATATGGAAATGGTATTGGAAGAAGCCTTAAGATTGGAATGTCTCAATATAGTTTCTGACTTAGTAAAACAGTCTGCTCAGTTAGAGACAACAATGGCTAAACTGTATACTAGCTGGAAGCGAGTAGGTAATCTCTCAGAACGATTATTTGTTGATACTGGTGCTAGTACACCTCATCTACGACATTTATTAGGATGTCTGGACAAACTTTCAAGTAACGTGATTGAAATAGCTCTAAATGATATTAATAACCAAACAATTCGTTTACAAATCCTCTCGGATGCTGATTAATTAGAAGCATTCAGCAATCAGCCATCAGCTCTCAGTTTTTTCTTTCCTTTTCTCAGGAAAGCTTTGCTCCAGCAAAAGCTAAACAGGTATTTGCTGAACGCTGAACGCTGACAGCTGATTGCTTTGTACCTAAATTAAATCTGGTGTATTCTCATCAAAATCATCATAACCATCATAAGAATCATCACTATCATCATCGTCTATTAATTCATCCTCTAAATCATTAGGGAAATTAGAATCAAAATTACCAGGCGGGAAATCTGAATCAAAATTACCAGGCGGGAAATCTGAATCATCTAAAACTGACTCAGATTTATCTTTAACTGGAGAAAACTCAGACATACTATCATCAATAAATTCACCTTGATTTTGAGGTCCGTTTTGAGAATCTGCAAAATTCTGATTCGCAGATGACAAATTTAGACTATTTTCTAATTCTAATGAACGCGCTGTCTGATCATCTAAAACCACACTCTGCAAATCATCTTCCTCAAAAATATCGATATCATCCTCCCAATTCTGTTCTAAACGATTAATCTCTGCACTCAGGGCATCTTCATAAGCATTAAAGCCAGTACCAGCAGGAATCAATCGCCCAATAATTACGTTCTCCTTCAATCCCCTTAACCAATCAGACTTACCCTCAATCGCAGCCTCTGTCAACACCCGTGTAGTCTCTTGGAAACTAGCCGCTGAAATAAAGCTATCTGTATTCAGCGATGCCTTTGTAATCCCTAACAACATTGGTGTATATTGAGCCGTTGCCCCACCTGTAATAGACATGGCCTCATTCACCTGTTCCACCTGTCGCAACTCTATCAACTCTCCAGGCAACATGGTAGTATCACCACCATCATCAATCCTCACCTTAGCTGTCATCTGACGTACAATTACCTCAATATGCTTATCAGAAATATCTATACCCTGAGACTGATAAACTGCCTGCACCTGATTTACCAAGAACTTCTGACAAGCCTCAAAACTCCTCAGACAAGCTTCATAAACACTTTCATGCTCGCGGTAATAGTTGAAGAAAGTCTCCAGAATTTCATGGGGATTTTGAGGTCCATCGGTCAGAGGTTCACCTACATTAACACTTTGTCCATCCGCAACAATCACATTCTGCCCATGACCTAGAGGATAATCTGTGATTGTTCCATCACTGGATACCACGCTTACCTCTATATTATCATCATTAGCATGAACCTGAGCTTGACCAGGATACTTGACTAAAATGCAAGACTCTTTTGGTTTGCGTGCCTCTAACAATTCTTCAATTCGAGGTAAACCCTGAATAATATCCCCAGTCTTAGTCCTCTCAAACACCAACAGTACCAAACTATCGCCCCGTTGAACCAAATCTCCATCCATAGTCAGCAAGACCGCACCCGTAGAAACACGATAAGGTCGCCCTTTGCGTAAGATTACCTGATAACCTTCACTACCATTCTCTAAGAGTATTTTTTCAACTTCAGATACCATACCAGAGTGTTTAATAACTGTTCCGGGAGCAATTTCAGTACCAGCAACTAACAAATCTCCTCGTACTAAAGACGGTAAAGTATTAACTGGTATTTTAATTAAATCTGCTTCTCGGACTATCAAAACACGACGGATAGCTTCCATACCCTCCCGGATACCCCTTACTTCACCAGATTTCTTAGATAAAATCTCAGTACGAGCCACCACAGCTCCAGCTTCAATCGCATCTCCATCTTTAACTAATAAGCGGGTACTCGTACTACCATGAGTCGTATCCGCTACCACATCCCGGCGAATAACTAAAGACTCAAGAATCACCAACTGCAAACGCATTACACCTTCTTCCTTTGGATCTGGTGATAACTCAATATCAGCAGCCAATTGAGGAGCCTCTTCGCCAATTTCCAATACTAACTGGGTTCGTAGCAATTCTATAGCCTCTACAGATTTAACTCGTTCCCCATCCTTAAAGGGAATCCGTTGTACTGCCCGTAGCTCAATGGAAGAATTAATTGATTTCTGAGAAGGCACACCAGGTTCATCAGGTACATGAAATTCAGTTACAGGTCGCAATAATAATCCTGGACCTTCTGGGGTTTCTATATATTCAATGTACTTTAACTCAGAAGTTACTAACCCTGGAATTACTTCCTGTCCTGGTGTAGCAATTTGACCATCCATCAGAGTTAAATCTCCTAAATCTGTTTGATAGTCCCCACTATGTAGTTCTCCGGGCTTAATTACAACTTCCCTGAGAATATCATTTTTCTGGTGTACTTCTGCGACTCCATTGGACTGACAGAAAATATCCTTAACTATTTCTGTGCCAGCTTCCACATATTGACCATCTTCTACCAACAGCAGAGATATATCTTTATTAACTTCATGGCATTCTTCAGGAATCCATAGCAATGTACCACCTTTTACTACTTCATAGCCTTGTTTAGCTTTACCACGTTTGAGAACTTCCACTCCAGCATATTTAATAATCCCCCCTGTAGAAGTTTGGTAATTTTCGTCTAAAAGTTCAGCAATAACCTCGTGATTACCAACCTTACTACCAGGAGCAACTTTTAGGGCAAATCGTTGATTATCTTGAGTCTCAATTATATACTGCTCACGGTTAGCAATACTTTCCATCCGAACTTTTGCCTGGTCTAGTCGCACGCTTGCAGTAATAACCTCAATCTCACGAGGCAAATTATCATGTGCTTCAGTAGTTACTGGCAGTGCGGTAGAAGTAGTGGTTAATGAATTTTCTTCATCTAGTGTTGATTCTTGAGTTTCTCCAGCCAAAACATTTATACCTGCTTGATCTGCAACACTATACAAAGCAGAATCAGGTATTCGTACAACACCACCATGTTCTGTTACTAATTTAGTTTCAGCAATTACACTATTAATATCAATCTTAGTTCCATTTTTTACCATTGGTTCTGCACCTGGTGGCAGATTATATACTTCTCCTGCTAATATCCATATCAGACCACCTCTTTGAGCGATTCGAGTCGTTGATCCTTGTTTGTCTACCTTTTCTTCTTGCACCAACTGAGCAAACTTAAGTTCTCCAGCTAAGTCTGAGGCAACTTCTTTAGTTACTTTCTCAGTTGTTTTTTTGACCTGACCTACTTTTTGTACTTCTCCTAAAACCGTTCCTGCTGATACCTGCTGTTCATTTTGCACCATTAAGATAGAACCTTGAGGGATGGATACACTTTCTTTACGACCATCAGCTCCTAGTACGATCAGATCAAAGTTATTCTCTGCAATCATTGCCTCATCCCCATGACGAGTCCGGAATGACCTAGTACGCACATTAGATGGATACTTAACTACACCTGGAAAGGGCGCTACAAATTGACGAGCAACTTCCCCTGTAAATACACCTCCAGTATGGAATGTCCGCATAGTTAATTGAGTACCAGGTTCCCCGATAGACTGAGCAGCAATAATCCCAATAGCTTCTCCCATGTCAACCATATGACCGTGAGCAAGACTCCACCCATAGCAAGTTTGACATACAGAACGCGGTGACTCACAAGTTAAAGGAGAACGCACAAACACCTTTTCCACACCTGCCGTACCTACTGCCTTAGCCAAATCCTCCGTAAACACTTGATTCCTCACTGCCTGAATATCACCACTACTAACAATTTCTCCTGTTTGTGGATGTTTGAGGTCTTCAGCTAAAACCCTGCCCAACAGTCTATCTTTTACCGGAATTAATACGCGATCGCCATCTTTCATACTTGTGACTGTCACCCCTCGCTTAGTGCCACAGTCTGCTTCCCGAACTATTACATCCTGAGAAACATCAACCAAACGACGAGTCAAATAACCAGAATCAGCAGTTCTCAATGCTGTATCAACCAAACCTTTCCGCGCACCATAAGAAGAAATAATATACTCAGTTACAGTTAAACCCTCCCGGAAATTCGTCTTAATTGGCAAGTCAATAATTTCCCCCTGTGGATCTGCCATTAAACCACGCATCCCTACCAACTGACGTACCTGGGAAATATTACCCCGCGCTCCAGAAAATGCCATCATATAAACTGAGTTCAGAGGGTCAGTTGCTCGAAAGTTACGAACTACTTCATCTTTAAGATTTTCACTCGTACTATTCCAAGTATCAATTACTTTTTGAAAGCGTTCTACTTCCGTAATTTTTCCCTTAGTATAACGGTCAGTTGTATTGCGAATTTCTTCCTCTGCTGCATCTAAAAGTTGTCGTTTAGAAGGAGGTATTTGCAAGTCATCTACACTAATAGAAACTCCTGCTTTTGTAGCATAACGGAATCCTAAATCTTTCAGCTTATTTGCCATCTGTGCAGTTCTTGCTGTACCGTAATTATCAAAAGACCAAGAAATTAGCTTTTTTAGTTGACCCTTATTGATAACTCTATTATAGAAAATCATAATTAATTGATAATGGATAATGAACAATGGATAACTTTATTAATGGATAATGAATAATGGATAATTAGATCATTAGAGAGTTATGTAGAAAATTAGAGGTTTAAAAAACTCTTTCATTATCAATTATCCATTATCAATTATCAATTATTAAAGGACACTTTGAATTGTTTGATTGAGAATTATTCGACCAGGGGTTGTCACCACAAACTGTGTAGTCACTACTCCATTAATCTCCCGAACTTGGCGAGATTTAATATAAACCTTCTTAATCTCAACCTGTTCAGTATAATGGATTCTATACAGATGATAAGTCTTCACCACCTCACCATTTTCTAGAGTTTGCTCTGATTTCAACTCTCCCAAATTATCAGGTAATATTTTGCTATCTAATGACATCCAATAAGTCTTCATCACCACTTCATCAGATATCTGTTGTATGTCAGGAGGCATTTCTTCTGGTTTATCAGTTTCAATCCCTACATCAGGACCCAACCTCAAATATACATAAGTATGCAAGTCTAGCTGACCTTGTTCATAAGCTAAAACTACATCCTCAAGGTTAGCAAAATAAAGTTCTTTACTACCTTGGAGTTTATGGTTTTCTGCCGTTAGATAATAACAACCCAATACCATATCTTGAGAAGGCGTAATAATTGGGCGACCAGTTGCAGGAGATAAAACATTATTTGATGCTAACATCAACAACCTGGCTTCTGCTTGTGACTCCAGAGACAGTGGCACATGAACCGCCATTTGGTCACCATCAAAGTCAGCATTAAAAGCTGGACATACTAAAGGATGCAACTGAATTGCTCGACCTTCTACTAAGATAGGTTCAAAAGCTTGAATCCCTAATCTATGCAAAGTTGGAGCACGGTTTAACATCACCGGATGACCATCTATCACTTCCTCTAACACATCCCACACATTCGGGTCTCCCCTTTGAATCAGTTTTTTGGCAGCTTTAATATTATTCACTAACCCCTGACGAATTAACCGATGAATCACAAATGGTTGAAACAACTCAATGGCCATTTCTCGTGGTAAACCACATTGATTAATTGCTAACTTCGGTCCAACAACAATTACAGATCGCCCTGAATAATCAACCCGTTTACCTAACAAGTTTTGCCGGAAACGACCCTGTTTTCCTTCAATAATATCGCTCAAAGATTTCAGAGGTCTGTTATTTGCACCTACAACGGTTCGACCCCGGCGACCATTATCAATTAAAGCATCAACCGCTTCTTGCAACATTCGTTTTTCATTACGGATAATAATCTCTGGTGCTAATATTTCCTGCAACCTTGCCAAACGATTATTCCTATTAATTACACGTCGGTAAAGGTCATTCAAATCACTAGTTGCAAACCTGCCACCATCCAACTGCACCATCGGACGCAAATCAGGAGGAATCACTGGAATGGCATCCAACACCATCCATTCTGGTCTGGAACCTGTCGCAATAAAGTTGTCAATAACTCGTAAACGTTTAATTAACTTGGCTCGTTTTTGTCCCTTAGAATTGGCAATTTCTTCCCGTAGTTTTTCTGCTTCTACTTCTAGGTCAAGATTTGCCAATAAAACCTGTAAAGCTTCAGCGCCAATACTAACCTCAACCCCTTCTATTTCTGAATCTTCACCATAAATTTGGTCTTCAATTTCTAGCCAAACATCTTCCGCTAACAGTTGTTTATAACTTAAACTTTCATGATTTCCTGGCTCTAATACCACATAAGCATTGAAATAAACAATTTGCTCCACATCCCGCAATGGCATATCCAACAAAATAGCCATATAACTTGGAATACCCTTGAGATACCAAACATGAGTTACTGGTGCAGCCAACTTAATATGTCCCATGCGATGACGGCGCACCCGTGACTCAGTTACTTCCACTCCACATCTTTCACAAACAATACCCCGATGTCGGACTCTTTTATATTTTCCACAATGACATTCCCAATCTTTTGCCGGACCAAAAATGCGCTCGCAAAACAACCCATCCATTTCTGGTTTTAGAGTCCGGTAATTGATAGTTTCTGGCTTAGTTACTTCTCCTACCACAGTACCATTTGGCAGGGTTCTTTCTCCCCATCCACGAATTCTGTCTGGAGAAGCTAATCCAATTTTGACGTAATCAAATCTTTGTTCAAGTTTTGGCATTATTGATAATGGATAATTGATAATGGATAATTAATAATGAATAATTAATAATGAATAATTGATAATGAAAACTACCTCTAATTAGGGTTTGCTGATTAAATCTAAAACCAAGGACAAATAAAGATTTTAGCCTTTTTAGGTATCAAATTAAAAGGAGAAGCTTTAAAGCTCTAGGTCTTAATTATCAATTATCCATTATCCATTATTCTTCGTTCCCTTCAGTCGATAATGATTCATATACAGGACGAGATGGTGTTCGCTTTCCTGGTATATCTGCCATCAAATCAACCTCCACATCCTGAGTAGTACCATCATCCATAGTTTCTACTTTGTGGGCTGCAATATCTAAACATAGAGACTGTAACTCTCGCATCAACACCTTGAAAGATTCAGGAGTACCAGGTCGTGGAATTGCTTTTCCTTTCACAATTGCATTCAATGCCTCATTCCGACCCTGCATATCATCAGACTTTACAGTCAACAACTCTTGTAAAGTATAAGCAGCACCAAAAGCCTCTAATGCCCATACTTCCATTTCTCCAAAGCGCTGACCACCTTGTTGCGCCTTACCACCCAAAGGCTGCTGTGTTACCAGAGAATAAGGTCCTGTGGAACGAGCATGAATCTTATCATCAACTAAGTGAACCAGTTTCAACATATAAGCAACTCCCACAGTTACCGGACGGTCAAATCTTTCCCCTGTCCGCCCATCATAAACCCAAAGTTTCCCTGGATGATTCTCATCAAACGCCCAATCTTGACCAGAAGTCTCCCTAGCCAATTGTAACATTCGATGCACCGTTTCCCTTGACTTTTCTGCACCGTGCATCTCATCAAACGGTACACACTTAAACCGCACACTTAAAATTTCACCAGCCCATCCTAGCAAGCACTCAAAAATCTGCCCTACATTCATCCGGGAAGGTACACCCAATGGATTTAACACCACATCCAAAGGTCTTCCATCCGGCAAATAAGGCATATCCTCAATCGGTAAAATACGTGAAATAATACCCTTATTCCCATGTCGCCCCGCTACTTTATCTCCTACCTGAATCTTCCGCTTTTGAGCTACATAAACCCTGACCACCATATTTGCTCCTGGTGGCAACTCATCTCCTTTTTCTCTTGTAAATACTCGCACATCAACAATACGACCTTTTTCACCATTGGGAACTCGTAGAGAATTATCTCGTACATCCCGTGCTTTCTCACCAAAAATTGCCCGCAACAACTTTTCTTCTGGTGGTTGGTCAGACTCTCCCTTTGGCGTAACCTTACCTACAAGAATATCCCCAGATTCTACCCAAGCACCAACCCGGATGATTCCCTGTTCGTCCAAGTTTCGCAGACCGTCTTCCCCTACATTAGGAATTTCCCTCGTAATTTCTTCTGGTCCTAATTTTGTCTGTCGAGCTTCTATTTCAAACTTTTCAATATGAATAGATGTGTAAACATCATCATATACTAGACGCTCACTAATCAGAATTGCATCCTCATAGTTATAACCTTCCCAAGGCATATAAGCTACCAAAACATTTTGTCCTAAAGCCAACTCCGCACCCTCGGTTGAGGAACCATCAGCTAATACTTGACCTGCTATTACTTGGTCTCCTTCATACACTAGAGGTCTTTGATTTAAGCAAGTATCTTGGTTAGACCGTTGGTATTTACATAGTGGGTAATCTGTTTCATTACCCTGTGTATCTATCACAGATATCTTAGTTGAGTCTACATAGCTAACTTCTCCATCAGTCCGGGTAACAACTACCATACCAGAATCTCGGGCAGCTTGAGCTTCTAGACCTGTTCCCACTAGAGGTCTATCTGGGTTTAACAACGGCACCGCTTGTCGTTGCATATTAGAACCCATCAACGCTCGGTTAGCGTCATCATGTTCCAAAAACGGAATTAATGATGTTGCCACTGAAACGACCTGCACTGGGGAAACTGCTACATAGTCTACTTGTTGGGGACTGGTGGTGGTAAAGTCTTGTCGGTAACGTACTGGTACAACATCCCCCAAAATCTTCCCATCCGCATCAGTCATAATATCCCCTGGTGCCACGCGCAAATCATCTTCTGCATCTGCTGTCATGTATATTGGCGTGCGATCGCGCAGTACCCGACCATTTTCTACTGGATAATAAGGGGTTTCTATAAATCCATAACCGTTGACTTTAGCATGGTTAGCTAGAGAGCCAATTAATCCAGCGTTCGGGCCTTCTGGTGTTTCAATGGGACAAATGCGGCCATAGTGAGAAGGATGGATATCTCGGACAGCAAATCCAGCTCTTTCTCTGGTTAATCCTCCAGGTCCCAAAGCTGATATTCTTCTTTTATGGGTTAGCTCTGCCAATGGGTTTGTTTGGTCCATAAATTGGGACAACTGAGATGAACCAAAGAATTCTTTGATGGCTGCTACTAATGGTTTTGGGTTAACCAGTGATGTTGGAGTTAATGTGTCTGCCTCAGATACGGTCATCCGCTCCCTGATAATTCGCTCTAAGCGGTTTAAACCGACTCTGATTTGGTTTTGCAGCAGTTCTCCGACACTTCTAACTCGTCGGTTTCCTAGGTGGTCAATATCGTCGGTCTGACCAATGTCAAATTCTAAATTTATCAGATAGTCAACCGAAGCTAATATATCTTCTTTGGTTAATACTCGTACTGTGTTTGGTAAGTTTAACCGTAGCTTATTATTTAGCTTATATCGTCCTACTCGCCCTAGGTCATATCTTTTCTGGTCAAAGAATCGACTGTGGAGTAGTTGTTCTCCACCAGCTATAGTAGGTGGTTCCCCTGGGCGTAATTTCCGATATAGTTCTAAGAGGGCTTCTTCTTCTCCGTATTGTCCTTCTTTTTCTATTGTTTTTTGGAAATAATCGGGATGTCTCAAGGAGTCGAAAATTTCACTATCTCCTAATCCCAAAGCTTTGAGTAATACTTGGGCAGAAAGTTTACGAGTTTTATCTATCCTGACCCAAACAAGGTCGTTTTTATCTGTCTCAAATTTTAGCCATGCACCTCGGTTAGGAATTAGACTGGCATTATATGTACGTCGCCCACTTTTATCTGTCTCGGTTTTGTAATAAACTCCTGGAGAACGAACTATCTGATTAACGATTACCCTTTCAGCTCCATTGATGATAAATGTTCCCCTATCTGTCATTAGGGGTAGGTCTCCAATGAATACTTCTTGTTCTTTGATTTCCCCAGTTTCTTTATTAATTAAACGGGTGGGAACGTACATTTGCACTGCATAGCTGCTGTCTCGGCGTTTGGATTCTTCTACACTATATTTTGGTTGTTTTAGTTTATAGTTTTTGGCAATAAAGTGAAGTTCTAGCTTGCCTGTATAATCTGTAATTGGAGAATAGCTTTCTAGTTCTTCTATTAGTCCATATTCTAGGAACCATCGAAAGCTAGCCCTCTGAATTTCAATCAGATCGGGCATATTGAAAATTTGCAAGTTACTTTGGGTATCTATGTTTAATTTTTGATAAGTCATTCTTGAGTATCCTAGTTGGGAAATAAGTTTTTTTTGAGAGTCAATTTTCTAGTATAAAGATCGTGAATTAAAGTTCCACAATTTAATTTATTCTTGTGGAACTTTATACATTAGTAAGCTAGTTAATATTATATTTTTATCACTGCAATCCATAACTAAATGTTTTGTCATTACTTGTTTTACTGTAAGTTCAAGTTAATAGTTTTCTTGACATAAATCTGATTTTTTCCTTTCAAATTTATTGAAGTATATGGTATTTTTGTAGCCAGATTATAAATGAGGCTTAACTCCTCCTTCTACCCGAATAATTGTTTCAAGCATGATGTTTATTTTTGTGCAATTTTTCCACATATTACTCATATCTGTGATCCTAGTTTCTGACGATAGAATAATTTTTCGTTATTATCATAATTGATTATTTAGTAATAGTTGGTTAAACTTTTGCAGGTAGCATTTCATTACTAATTTCTCCTTTTTTTTTTGCTAAAATTACTTAAAACATATTTGTTGTTTTTTTCAGTCAAAGGGTAAGTTAAGACTTTTTTTGATTTTTTCAAGTTATTTATATAAATTACGTTATTGTTTTTTTTTAATCTGCCAACAAAAAAAATATTTTGAACTCAATCTCAGTTAATCAGTTCTAAATTTTAGAGATAGCTATAGCCATAAGTATTCCCACTAAATCTTACTATTTGTTCTATATAGTTTTTCTTTTTTTCTATATCTTAAAAGTTAACTGTTTTTTTTGAATATCAATACTATCTCTATTATTAATTTTAATTATCTTCAAGTAATAAAGTTTAGTCTGAGGCATAAACAGTTACAATAAGACTTGTTTATAGCTTGATTTAGGATTATGAATATTCTTAGTAAATAATTTCCTTATACATTTACACGAATAAATTTAGTATGTAGATTTACATTTAAGATATAAACATTAAGTTCAACACTTGAGGTAAAAGTGGGAGTTAATAAGATACTGTTTACTAATGGAAAAAATGAGCGATCAAATTAGATGGTCATTTTAGTGAGAAATAATACATTTTAATATAAATTTCAGGAAAGTAAGTTAAAATATGAATTGATGGAGAAGATTATCTTGAGTATATCTACTATATAGCATTTAATATTTAAGAGCTAAACATATAATTAAATACTTAAGGAAAGAGCTAATCTACTAATAGGCAAAGACAGAAGATAATCAGATAGTTTTTGCTAATATGGAAAATTGCAATCTTAATTTGACAAATGACAAGGATACACTACAGTTAAAATCAAATCATTAACTTAGCTCCATTAATATATTTGGAAGCAATGATTTGACTTAGTTACCAGTTACGATAGAATTCTATTGTAATATAGATTTTATATTTCTGTAATCTCCCCACTCTAAACTCTACTGTTTCTTATAAATATTTTTATCCGATTCACTCCAGCTAGAACCGTATCGTATTATATCTTAAACCAGTGACTTCCATGAATTAACTTTTTATAGAAAAGCCAAAGAGTTGAGAAGCATTTTTGCTAGTTTGTGCTGCTAGACTCTCGAATGTCACGCCTCTGAGTTCAGCCACTTTTTCAGCCACATATTTCACATAAGCAGGTTCGTTGCGTTTGCCCCGCTTTGGTACTGGCGCGATAAATGGACAATCTGTTTCTACTAATAGACGATCATCAGGTACTATCTTAGCTGATTCTTGAATTTGTATAGCATTTTTAAATGTTACAATTCCACTAAAGCTAATATAAAATCCTAAGTCTAAGAACATTCTAGTTTCTTGTGGAGTACCTCCCCAGCAATGCATAACCCCCTTGACTAGTCCTTGATTTTGTTGGAAATCATACAAAATATTGGCCATTGAGTTGGCTGCATCACGACAGTGGATAATTAATGGTTTGTTAAGTTTTTGGGCTATGGTTAGCTGCTGTTCAAAAACAAATTTTTGTTGATCTTGATTATCTGCTTTGTAAAAATCTAATCCTGTTTCACCTATAGCTACTACTTTAGGATCGGATTTAGCAAACTCTTGAATTTGATTAGCAGTGGTAGATGTCCACTTTTGAGCATCTAAGGGGTGTAAGCCAACTGCATAAAAAAGTTCTTGAAAGCGATCTGCTATAGCTTTTATAGAAAGGAACTCCTGTGGTTCAACACAGGAGTGAACTAGGTGAATTACTCCTGCTTGCTGCCAACGTTTGCGAATTTCTTCCAAGTCAGAATTGAATACATCAAAGTTAATGTGGACGTGAGTATCAATTAGCTGCATTTGGCTTCCCT
The DNA here is from genome assembly GCF_050015975.1 of Dapis purpurea BLCC-M126. Lineage (NCBI taxonomy): Bacteria > Bacillati > Cyanobacteriota > Cyanophyceae > Oscillatoriales > Microcoleaceae > Dapis > Dapis purpurea. The sequence goes on from NZ_JBNHER010000095.1 coordinate 14,005, forward strand.
GGTTAATTTGACCGATCCGTTCTACTAAACTTACCCATAAATAATATTTTTATCTTTGGCATATCAGTTCATGTTTCACCTAATACCACTGAGTATAGTCTATAACTTATCTTCAAGAGCAGACTTAAAAAATGAATTAAAGGCTGCACTTCTTTTGACAATAGTTTGAATCAGTGGTAATTGACTTTAAGAAGCTACAGAACCATCTGTGACTGTAGACTCTGGCTGACTTTTTTCAGCCATTAAATGTCTCTTATAAAATCTAGCTAATCTAGCCTTTTTACGAGAACCATTATTTTTATGTAAAACTCCACGTTTCACAGCTTTATCAATTTTACTATAAGCTTTTGACATCCGCTGCTCAACTTCTGTCTTTAATTCATTTGTGGGATTAGAGGCATAGTTTTCAACAGCAATGAAGTACTTTTTCATCAAAGTCCTAAGCGCAGATTTATAGCTTTTGTTCCTCAGACGGTTACGTTCAGCAACTTGGATACGTTTAATAGCAGACTTAATATTGGCCATAGTTTACTTTGTATCTATAATCGATATAAAATTAATTAGGGTTTGACATCATGCAAATGCCTTTCATCTCTCTGTAGATTTGATTTCCGTTATAGCTGAAGCTCTCTATAAATATAATATGGATCGGGATTTACCGCATTACATTTTAAGTTGCGAGGTTTATGTTTCAGTCCCAGCAACTAGTGATAAATTTTCTCTCTTTGAGTCTTAAGGTTGATTAAAAGTGAGTAAATCTATATGACTTATAGCTCCCTTAGTTATAGCTAATCAATTCTACAAAATGTCTTAGTATCTTAGCATTTATTTTATCAGCACACAAGGTAGTGTACCAATTGAAAAAAAGTTAGCTACAAATAAGTTTTATGTTTTAGGTCATAGTGGACTGACACGACTAAAAATGTAGGCCATTGTAGAAGGAAGTTTTAACCGAGCTTATCCATAGGAGAAACCCAACACCCTATCCTCAGATTCACTACACTAGCCATCTCTTTATCTCTACAAGACAATACTCTATAAACTGCATTTAGTCTGAATCGTGTTTTTGAGAGTACCATTACCTAGTCCAGGATGGTGGGAATAACTGACAAATCATACAATCCTCAAAGCCTTAGTAATCAATACTTTTAACTTATACGTAGCGACACTAGCTATTTATTTATAACATTATTTAATGAATTTGGTATGATTTGGAATTTCCATCGGAATTGAAATACATCTCCAAATCCACATTTTCCCTAAACTTAGCTCTATGGGGTTATTCTGTTGATATTAAGGAATTTTTGACATTTGTCAGTTATTGCCTAAAGAGTGTTCAAGTCGTGCAGGCAAAGCACTCAATATAAATCTCCACGTCTTTAAGCCAGAGAAGATGTCACAAAGTATTAAAGATGCCAGTGTTGCGAGTTCACGCTATAACAAAGAGTAATGGGTAATTCGGAAACTAGGAGAATTGTTTGACTTTTGCCCCTAGATAAAATCTGGGTCATTACAAGACAATTGGCGATGAGTAGGTATTTTATTTCTCACTTATCAGTGTTTAACATTTTTATAGATATATTCTTGATGTTGATCCAACTCTTTTGGTTCTGAAACTACCCTCGTGCATCGCGAACTTTATTTTTTAGTTGGCATTCCTAATCTCTATGCTGCGAATAATTACTCAGTGGGTTGAGGCACAAGCTGAATTAAAACGTATCACAGAGCGTACCCACGATGATATGGCTATTCATAAAGAAACAACGGTGCGAGAAATTTTGCGCTCCGTTAAAGAAAAAGGTGATGAAGCTCTGTTACACTATACTTCTGAGTTTGACCATATTACTTTGACTCCAGAAGAGTTAAAAGTAAGTGGTTCTGAGTTAGATGCGGCCTATCAGCAAGTAAATAAGGACTTATTAAGTTCAATTCGTTTGGCTGCTAAACAAATAGAAGCTTTTCACCGACAACGAGTTCCTAAGTCCTGGGTTCAGTTTGGTGACGACGAAGTAGTCTTGGGTAAACGCTATACTCCTGTTGATAGAGCTGGACTTTATGTTCCTGGTGGCCAGGCTGCTTATCCTAGTACAGTTCTGATGAATGCTATCCCAGCTAAAGTAGCTAAAGTCCCCAAGATTGTTATGGTGACACCACCTGCCCAAGGAAAAAAAATTAATCCTGCTGTACTGGTGGCCGCTCAAGAAGCAGGTATTCAAGAAATTTATAGAATCGGAGGAGCCCAGGCAATAGCTTCTCTGGCTTATGGTACAGATACTATACCAAAGGTTGATGTGATTACTGGGCCAGGTAATATCTATGTGACTTTGGCCAAGAAAATTGTTTATGGTACAGTAGGGATTGATTCTTTAGCTGGGCCTTCAGAAGTACTGATTATTGCAGATTCTCAGGCTAACCCGGTTCATCTGGCAGCAGATATGTTGGCTCAAGCAGAACATGACTCTTTGGCTGCTGCTATTTTATTGACTACAGATTCAGCACTAGCACGTCAGGTGGTAGTAGAGGTGGAACTGCAACTCCAGGATCATCCACGTCGCACTTTGACAGAAAAGGCGATCGCCCATTATGGTTTGGTGGTGGTTGTTGAATCTCTGAAAGCTGCTGCTGAACTTTCTAATCAATTTGCTCCAGAACACTTGGAATTAGAAGTTTCAGATCCTTGGGATTTATTGGAAAATATTCGCCATGCTGGTGCTATTTTCCTTGGTTATTCAACTCCAGAAGCTGTGGGAGACTATTTAGCAGGGCCAAACCATACTTTACCGACTTCTGGTGCTGCTCGTTATGCCTCGGCATTGGGGGTAGAAACTTTCATGAAGCATTCTAGCTTGGTTCAATATTCTCCTACTGCTTTACAAAAGGTTGCTTCTGCTATTGATGTCTTGGCTACTGCTGAGGGTTTGCCTTCTCATGCTAACTCAGTCAGACTGAGGATGAAAGCTCAGGAGCAGGAACAACAAGAGTGGGTAAAACAAGAAACAAGTAGTCAGGAAAATGATGGCAAAAATTTATAAATGATGCTATATGACTCCCGTTAGAATCTTGATCGCGGGAGAATATGTCAGTCAAATATACTATTTTCAAGTTTGAAGCTGGTGATACTCTAAGGTGACTTGGATTTTGATGCCAGTATTAAGATTGGTAAATTTAGCTTTTGGCTCCTACGGTAAAAAGTCTCTCTGATCAGTGTGGTGTTGACAGTTTGGAGTGATGCAGGAAATAAACATTAATGCTTTGCTTTATTAAGTTTTTTCTAAGTTTTATAGAGCAGATTAATTGCTACTGAATTCACTCAAAGTTTACTAGGTTTCTCAAGAGAAACCTGAATTTTCTATTTCTTATCTCTAATACGAAGTTAATAAAATAATTTGACAAAACTGTGTTTACAGGGCATCGAGGACAGGGAAGATAGATCCGTAGGAATATTTGTCCAGATGGTATAATACTCTTTTAATAATATATGGTCTTTAAAACAATTATTGTAGCTTTTAGCAATTCACAGTCAGATTTAGAGCTAGTTATTCAAGCATTGACAGAATTTCACTTAACATCAGAAACGAGAGTGATTTTATCTCATGTGGTTGCTAGGGAAAAATATGATTTGGATCTGGAGGTAGATATACCTAAGTCTGAAAGGGAAAAAATTTCTCTCGGAGAATTTGAAAAGCAGCTTCAACTTTACCGAGAAAAGCTTCCTTGCACAACTGAACTAGAGATTGTTATGGGGGATCCGACTGAAGAAATTGTGCGCTTATCTAATATTTATAGTGCAGATTTAATTGTGATTGGTAGTCGGGGGTTAAAAGGTATAAATCGGATTATACAGGGATCTGTCAGTAGCCAGGTTATTGCTGAGGCAAGCTGCTCAGTTCTTGTAGTGAAACAGAGATAAGTTACTACTTTTTTGCAAGTATGCCTTAATCAATAAGTCTGAAAGCTTAATTCACAAAAGTTTTGAACATAATCCTCGATCATTCTCTTGGTAAGTTAGAAGCTTAATTCTTCAAAAATAATCCAGAACTTGAACTCTTCTGCTGAAAGATTTCACTCCTGTTAAACTTCAAAAATAAAAATATTATTGCTTATTGTCTATTATTTTTTGCCTATCAGAATCAAACAATTATTCAGCACACCCTAAGTAGAAGCATATTGTTAATTGTTAACTGTTTGAAAGAATTTACATTTGATACTACTAAATCTAGTTTCCATGAATTAGTTATGAAGAAAGACCACCGGAAGTAATATCATATTGGGTGAAAAAATTATAGTTGAGTGGATAAAAGCCAGAATGGATAAGGCAAAAGGCAGCAAGTTCAATAGATTAACAATTATCTCTTCTTTTGAAGAACAGGATTGGTTAAAAGGAAATTTTTTTCTTTTTTTATCACTGAAAGGAGAAGCTTTAAACTCACATTCTGCACGTCAATTTGTAACATTAAAAGTATTATAAAAAAAGGCGCTTTGCTAGCTATTTATATTATATAAATAATCTTAATTTATCTTTACTCATTCGTCAAATTATCTGGAAAATATTAAGCATAAATACTTAATTATTTGCTTCTTTTGACCACTATGATTTTTTCCTGATTTCTAACTCTTGATATCATGTCCGCTGGTATCGTTTGTGTAAATCTGAGTGTGAATGTTTACAGGAAATTTAAGTTTTTTCAGGCTTTTAAGCCTTCTCTCCTAGATAACTAAAACTTTCTTCCTTACCCTTACCTTACAATACCGATGCTATCGGAAATGATATGCTTCTGATTTTTTTATACTACGTTTTGAAGAGCGGAATCTAGGTTTAAACCTTGATTTTTCGGTCAAGGTTTGGAATGAAGGTGGCAAAGGAAAATATTTTTGCTCACTAATTATCCAGAATTAATATAAAGCATATCTAATTTTTCTGTAGTAAAAAAAGCTCTCCTCTGCTAATTCATTGGAAAATTATTGATAGCTTTTAATCTGTAAAACTATATTTTCATATTTTAAATCACACAATTTTTTTATTCATATTCATTTTTTCCTATTCTTTGTTACCAAATAATCAAGGTCTAAATCATCTTCTTTTCAGTATAACTAATTATTAAGTAGAGCGTGGTAAATTTTGTGCGTTATGTATCAAATTGTAAATTATCTCAAAATTCACGTATATCATTATTTTGATGCATTTTGTGGCTAAATATGTAACCTCTTTTTTTTAGCTTGCTCTGCTTAATTATTAATTGTTAATTATTCAACTTTTACCTCAAGTATTGAATTATCTATTCATATTTAAAATGTAAATTCTGTATGAAGTGGAAATTTGAAAAATTATAAATTACTAAAAATCGGCAATCAATTAGACTAATCCTATTTGTTTATATTTCAAATAAATCATAATTTCACATAGAAACAAATTTTCAGATCTAAATCTCAAAGACAGATAAACTAAAAAAATACAAAATTGTATCTAACAGAGAAAATTTGGGCTAGATAGGATTTGACAAATACCACCATAAGTATGAAAATAAATTCTAAAATTTCCTAAAATTTACATTCTTGAAGTTATATAAAATCAGACTCAACAAGACATATGAAAACTTTTTTCAAGCAGTCTATAGCTGCACTCACAACTTTAGGGTTATTGACTTTATCTTCTATTTTTCCAGCAAAGGCCAATTTCTTTGACCAAAAAGAAGTCGAGCAGTCTAGATACATTGCAATTGCAGTCCCCCGTGCTTTTGGTCCACAATTGCTAATCTTGGAACAAAAAACGGATGCCAGAGAATGTTGGAGTGAAAGTGGCGATCGCCCTACCTTAGTTGATCCATTGTTACTAAATTTCGATTTTACAGGTATTTGTGGACGTGCTACCGACAGTAATGGTTATTCTATCCGAATGGCAGGTACCGATCTAGCCCTTGACTATGCTTTGTCTTTACAAATGAGTGGAGGTGATATACGTCTAATGGGTATTTCTCGTGTTGATTCTAATGCACCACGACTACTAATTGGTAGAACTTATGGTTTGGCAAATGGATTTACTAAGATTGTTCTTGAACCTGGGTGGCGATTTGCTAAAAGAAGTTATCAGGGTAAAGAGTTAGGGCATATATATGTTACTACTGACTGGATGCCAACAGAGTTAGAAAGTTCTAATCCCAACTAAATGTATCAAAATTAATTGAAATTTAAAAAAGCGGTCATTATTAATGACCGCTTTTTAATTGTCCTCAACACCACTTAAAAAGGTAAATGACACAAAGATAGTGTCTTAATTTGACTAGAGATTTTTAACAGAATTATTCTTTAGAAAGAGCATCGACGACTGGCCGTGTTTCGTCTCGATGCTCTCGCTGATTCGCTCCTCACACGCTAGATAGTCTAACCTACTAGACTCGTTTTGTCACTACTTTCAGGAATTTTTTTTTATAAATCTTGAAAGTATTGCCTATTAAGAGTTTTACTGTTGAGCTAACCAATCTAAAATCAAAGAGTTAACTATTGTGGGCCTTTCATCGTGGGCACAATGACCTGTGTTTGGTATAGGTTCAAATTGAATAGCTCCACCTTTGTCTACTAAGTCTTGATAAATTTTTGCGCCAGATACTGGTGTCCAAGGGTCGTTTTCTCCCCAAATTACTAATAGTGGTGCTTTAATTTTTGGTAATAATTCTGAGGGATGAGGTCCAGCAGGTGCAGTGAGAATTGAAGCAAAAACTTTTTGCGCTCCAGCATCGCAGGAAGGACGATGGATTATTTCTACTAATTCTTCTGTAACGGCTTCTTGATTTATATAGACTTGTTTGAGAGTGTTACGGATACGATGTTTTTGACGGACTTGGTTAAAAATAAATGGTCCGAAAGCTGGGGAGCTGACTAATTTGGTAAACATTCCCATGATGAATCTCAGTGGTGGGTTTAATTCTTGAGGTCTATGGTTTAAGCCTCCAGCACAGTTGATGAGAATTCCTCCTCTAGAAATTTCTGGGTGGTCTGCTAGTATCATTAGGCTGAGTAATCCGCCTATGGAGTTGCCAACAAATATGGTGGGTTTTTGGATATGCTCACTCCAAAAGTCGTATAATAATTCTTGCCAAAGTTTAAGATTGTAATTTATGGGTGGCTTAGAAGATGCTCCAAATCCTAGCAAGTCTAAGGCAAATACTTGATAGCCGACTGCAGCGAGGTTAGGGATATTATTACGCCAGTGACCTATACAACCTCCAAAGCCATGGATTAAGAGTAAGGGTTGTCCAGCTCCCATGACGGTATATTGGATCTTATGGCTTTTCCAAGTCCAGCTTTGTGCTTCTAGCTGATTTATTAGAGGGGCTGTAGTTACATTCATTGTATAAAGTTTTGTAAAGTTACATACTTAATCATAATAGAAAGTAAAAATTTACATTGCCAAAAATAAGTCTGTTTAGGATATCACTGTCTAGGAGTACTAGAGCAGTAGTAACTTCAATATCAGACAAATAAATATTTCTATTAACTGTTAATTTGAGTTAGAAATTTTTGTTTTCCTGAAGTAGCTTATCTCTGTTGAAGTACATTTAAGACTTCAGCTTAATTTTCCTGTATTAAAGATTTAACTCCATAACCATAATCCAGGGAAAACTTGACTTTTTCTAACTCCATTTTCATCTACAGAAACAGAAATATACTCTCTTTCAGATAACCAAAACTAACTTAATTTTTGTTCGTAAACTCTCCAAACCAAATATTATTTTACTCCATTGCGTTAATAAGCTTTTAATTTATCATGTAAATCATAAGCAGCAATACTAGCAGCAACTTCAACAATTAATTCTGGCATACCTTCTATATAATCATCCTCGCTAATTTTTGTTTGTCCTCTTAAACTTGGTTCAATAAATAGCATGGTATCTGGTTAAGGTTAATTATTTTTATCTAAACGGCTAGTTTTATTATCAGTACCCTTAACTCCTAGAGTTACAGCAGCATAAACTTCTAACCAAGTATTAATTTGAAAATGAGGTTAACCATGACCATAAAATCTCAGTGATGAAGCCATATAAACAATTCCTTCAATAAGTTCACCCTTTTTATATTTTGGCACAGCAAAACAGCACTTTTCAAACTCTCCTCTAGTTTAGCTATAGCTACTTTCTCAAGGTATTATTGTAGTTTTATTCATAGGTTTTAACGAAAGATAAAAAATCACAAAAATAAAGATTATAAAATTGCTAAAAAATCGACCTAATTTACCATAATTTACCAATTGATAATGGATAATTAATTAAAATACTAAACTTTGTAATAAACTATTTTTTTTAGAGAAGAGAAATGTAAAAATTTTCAATTTAATACAAAAGTTTTCAAACTAAATAATTATCAATTATCAATTATCCATTATCCATTATTTATTCTATCTTCAACCATCATCCGCACAACATCTGGCATTTTATAATGTGCTTTCCATCCTAATTTTTCTTGAGCTTTAATTGGATTTGCCTTACCTACAGAAATATCAGTAGGGCGATATAAACTTTGATCTACTTCTACATAATCCTGCCAATTTAATCCTACAGAATTAAAAGCTTCAACTACAAAATCTTGCAAAGGATAAGTTTCTCCAGTGGCAATTACATAATCATCTGCTTCATCTTGCTGCAACATTAAAAACATTGCTTCTACATATTCTGGTGCCCAACCCCAATCTCTTTGTACTGAAATATTTCCTAAGTTTAATTTCTCCTTACTACCTTGAGCAATTTGACAAACAATAGAGATAATTTTTTGAGTTACAAAACGTCGTGGCCGGAGGGGAGATTCGTGATTAAATAAAATACCAGAACAAGCAAATAAGTTATAAGCTTCTCGATAATTTGCTACTTCCCAAAAAGCTGCAGATTTAGCAACGGCGTAAGGACTTCTAGGACGAAATGGAGTAATTTCTGTAGCAGGTTGACCGCCTGTATCGCCAAAACATTCACTCGAACTGGCATTATATAATTTAATTTTTGCTCCAGTAAATCGAATTGCTTCTAAGAGATTTAAGGTACCAGTAGCGATACTTTCTAATGTTTCTACAGGTTGCTGAAAAGACAGACCTACTGAACTTTGACCAGCTAGATTATAAACTTCATCTGGCTGATATTTGGTTAATATTTGTAAGACACTTCTAAAGTCATTTAAAGACATGGAGTCTAACTTTATTTTGTCACTAATACCTAAACGAGATAAGTTCTTAAAAGTAGACATTTGAGCATCTCTGGAAGTGCCACAAACTTTGTAACCTTTTTCTAGTAATAATTTAGCTAAGTAGGAACCGTCTTGACCGGAGATTCCTGAAATTAATGCTGTTTTCATAATTTTTAAGGAGGAAGGAAAAAGAAGTAAATAATAGGGGATAATTTTATAGATAATTTTTGCTTTTAAGCAAAAATTTCTAGGCTAAGTTCAGTTTTTTGAGGAGGGTTTTAGGTAGTAGGTTCAATTTTCGCCCTTGTATTTAACTGAACAAAGGTGTTTGGTGGTAGGTAGAAAGTAACCTACAACCTAAGATATAAAATCTACAACCTTATTCAAGAAACTGTAAGTGAGGTGTGAAGTTTAATAACCCAATTGCTCAAACAAGTCTTCTACACTTATAACTTAGCACCTACCACCAAAGGAAGCGAACTATAAATTATAGATATAGTAATTCTCAGATGAATGAGCTAAAGTAACAATATTGAGTAAACCAATTACAAATATTTTCTTTATAGCATTTATCATGGAGGTTATAGCATTTATCATCCAGGTGAAGTACATTAGATTTATTACAAAAGTAATTCAAAAGTAAAAAGTAATAAAAACTGATTATTTATTTACTATAACGTAATTTTACTTTCACAAGAGGTCTATTATATATTCCTAGATTCTCTATTGCCTGTTGATTAAAATAACAAATTTTATACCTCATTCAATTGATCAAGATAAACTCTATATATTATATCAATCTGGGATTGTTTCTGCGATAATTTTTGCTAGATTTTTGAGATGAGCTGCATAGTTAGTTGTATTTTGATTTGGTAATGTTTTTTCCTGATTTTCTAGTTTTAATTTATTTTTTTCTAGTTCTGTTTGAGTTTGTTGAAGTTGGGATTGATAGGTATTGAGTTGTTCCTCATGTTTGGATAACTGGGATTGAGACTGTTCTAATTCTGCTTGTAGTTCATCTAGCTGGAATTGAGTAATTTCTAATTCTTCTCGCGTATCATGTAGCTCGGAGTGAGATTTATCTAATTCTGTTTGAATATTTTGTAGTTTTGATTCAGCATTTATAGCTTTTTCTTGATTTTGCTGAATTTGAGATTGAGCAGATGTTAATTGTTGGGAAAGTTCATCTCGCTGAGATTGGATTTTTTCTAGCTCGGAGCGAGTTTTTTGTAATTCTGATTCGGCATTTATAGCTTTTTCTTGATTTTGCTGAATTTGAGATTGAGCAGATGTTAATTGTTGGGAAAGTTCATCTCGCTGAGATTGGATTTTTTCTAGCTCGGAGCGAGTTTTTTGTAATTCTGATTCGGCACTTATAATTTTTTCTTGGCTTTCCTGAAGTTGAGAGTGGAATTGTTCTAATTCTCCTAATATTTGGTCTCTTTGAGACCAAATATTTTCTAGTTCTGTTTGAGTTTGCTGAAGTTGAGACTGAGTAGATACTAATTCTTGAGAAAGTTCGTATTTCTTAGACTGACTATTTTCTAGTTCTGTTTGGGTTTGCTGAAGTTGAGACTGAGTAGATACTAATTCTTGAGAGAGTTCGTATTTCTGAGATTGACTATTTTCTAATTCTACAGAAGTTTGCTGGAGTTGAGATTGCATATGCTTAAATGTTGGTTCAAATGAAACAGTTTTCTCTACCTCATCAATATATACATCCCGAAAAACTGGTGTGCTATTCCAAGGTTCAAAAGGTATAAGTTTTGCTGTGGAAAAGTGGGGGCGAAAGAAATATTTTCCTGTTTCATTTAAGAGACAAGCAGCAAAAGCAAAGGGAGTATTAGAAATAGCAACAAAATCACACTTACTCAATAAGAAAAAATTCAGATATTCTGGATTAACTTCTACCTCTAAATCTCGAATCGTTATAGGATTATATTGAGCAAAGTAAAGCAGAGGTATTTCCTCTAAATTATCGCTGGCAATAAATAAAACAGGTTCCTCTAAAGTTTCCCATAAACCATGCAACCAAGTTTCATACCATTCACTAGGAACAACAACAGAATTATTATTTTCATCTGAGTCTGATTGTAAATGTAAACCGATGATAGTTTTGCCATAAGAACACAATTTTTCCCAAGCAACTTTTACTATAGCTTCTATTTCTCTTACAGGTTGAAATAAAGAACAAAAATATTCTTTGTGGGTCGCATAATACCTAGTGTGATATAAAAATTTTCCTTGAATATTCACATTTTTCCAAACTTCTCCATTAACAGGGAAAATTTCATTATTATTCTCAACAATTACAGGTAAATCCTCAGATATTTCTCTATCTTTATGCCCAAATAACTCTTGACCTAGCCATGGAGGAGTCTCTACGGATAACCCATTTTCTTGAGCATATATTTTTAAGAAAGCATACTGAAAAATTTGATTCCCCAATCCACTATTTTTACCAATAGTAGACATAGTAACTACTTGTTTTCTAACATAAAAAGCATCTCCCCAAGATGGATGAAATGGTGTTGCTACTGCTACCATACCAAAACCATTCTGTACTAAAAATTCATCAATTTTTTCTGCTAAAGCACAACCTTCATAGAGTTCCTCATAATTAACTTTGGTGTAAACTGCATCTATATATTGAAGTAGATTACTTGCTCCTTGTAATGCTAAAAGTTCTGCTCCTTGAATATCGAGATTGAGGATATTAAAATCTGTTGGATAAAGATCTAACTCTTGTAACAAAGTATCCAAAGTTTTTGACTCAACAGTGAGTTGATGAGTTTCTTGAATATTGGGGTAAATATCTCGATAATGTTTTAAGGGAAAAATGGAACTACTTTGCACCATTGAATTGACATATAGTTTGACTATGCCATTTTGATTACTAATAGCATAGTTAGCAGCTTGCACGTCGAGAGATGCTGTGTTTATATTTGACTTTAACCTTTCAAATACTGTTGGGTTAGCTTCAATAAAAAGAATTTTTGATATGTCTAAAGTTTGATAAAGTTTAATATCTTTACCATCATAAGCACCCACATGAATAATACCTCTGGGGGAGACTGAGTTTTGTAAACAAAGATTCTTTAAATCTAATTTCATTGGTCAGAATACTCAAATAGTTTGCCGTTAAATTTATAGAACTGTAATTGACGAATAATACTACCTTAAAATAAGGTATATTGAGAAACAATTATAGGATAAAATTGATTTCTTTAGGCTTAGGAAAGATTTTTCCCAGATTTTTTATATGGTCTGCATAGCTTGTTGTGTTTTGATTCCTTGTTTACCTCAGTAACTTGAGAAACACCATAGTTTTTTTTCTTGTGTTTATAGTTTAAAATTTATTTCTAGTTCTCTTTGAGCTGATGAAAGCGGGTCTTCACAGATATTAATATTTAGTTTATAGGTCTTCAGCTATCAGTTTAATAACCTCTGCTTTCTAAATAAGTATTGAGAAATTCACGCAGAATTAAAAGTATGGATCAAAAAACAAAAGCTAACCTTAACTATTCATAATCAATCAATTGCCCGATTCATTTTGACTACTGAATAGTTACTCCAGCTATTATTTATCCAAGTGAGATTGAGTATTTTTTTTATTCATTATGCACAATTTTTATATAGTTGTGATGCATAATTTTTAGACTTTTATTACTAGAATATAAAACTCATTCATTCCAGGTAAAAATTTGAGGTAACATTAAATATTTTGTAAATATTCAGCCAGCTAAAATTCAGCTTTTGAATGTAATAATTTACTAAGGTTAGCTGATAACTATATAGCATATTAGTAAAAGAGAAGTAAACTAGATATTCTCCTCCACATATTATGAATTAGTTACTTCCCAATTACAAATATAGTATGAGAGATTTTTGGGGACGTACTTGATAAATAATCTTTGAATATGCAATATATTTTAGCTTAATATGGTGAAGCATGAAAAATCAATACTTAATTCTGAATATGATAGAAAAACACCAAAAAGCAACAGAATATTTGGTTTTGGGTGAATTTGATGTAGCGATCGCTATATGTCATCAAATTATAGAGGCAAAACCAGATTTTATTCCAGCTTATCAAACTATAGGAAATGCTTGGGAAACTCAGGGAAATTTAGAAGCCGCCCTGAGTTGGTATACTCAGGCATTAAAAATTCAACCTAATTTTGCAGAATTATACAAAATTATTGGTAATTTATATTCTCGAAAAAAGCAGTGGGATGAGGCTATTTCTTGTTATGAAAAAGCGGTTAAACTAGAACCAACTTTAACAGAAGTATATGAAAAGTTAGCGGATATTTTTCAACAACGTTATCGGCAAAGTCTACAACTAGCACTGAGTAATTATCGTCTAGCAATAGATTATTCTCCTAGGGATGAAAGTCATTACCATAAATTCTTAGAAATTCAGCCCTATAATCCAGAAATATGTAGGCGTTTAGCTAATACTTTATTTAGCAAAAATAAACTAGGATCAGCAATTATTTTTTATCAAATTGCTTTAATAACAGAACCAGAAAATCCAGAAATTCATTTTAATTTAGGCAAAATATTGGCAAAACAAGGTTATCTTGAGCAAGCAATCTCTGAATATCAACTTGCTTTGGAAGTAGAGAAAAATAATCCAGATATTTATCTACAACTTGGTATAGTTTTAGCAGAACAAGAAAGGTGGTCTGAAGCAATTGTCTCTTATCACCGTACTATTGAAATTAATCCTAAGTCAGATTTTGCTTATAACTATTTAGGAGAAGCTTTAACAAAATTGGGAGAGTTGGAAGAGGGAATTTATATGTTTCAGCAAGGGATAAATCTCAATCCCACCTCACCTTTATTTCAGAAAAATTTGGGTGATGCTTTAGCAAAGCAGGGAAAAATAGATGAAGCAAGTGCAGCTTATAGTCGTGCGATTGAATTAGGATAAAAAGTAAAATAAAAATCTAAGATGTTAATGCACAAAATCTGAGGAAATTAGACATATATATAAGTAGTTAGGCAAAATTATTTATGGCAGTATTGTACAAGTAGTGATATTTTCCGAAAAAGCCGAGGAGCCAAATATTTACTATTTCTGATAAATCGGAGTATTTAAGTATTTTTCTGTTCACCTTTTCTCTAAATCACTACTTATATATTTTCCCAAAAAGCCGAGGAGGCAAATATTTACTATTTCTGATAAATCGGAGTATTTAAGTATTTTTCTGTTCACCTTTTCTCTAAATCACTACTTATATATTTTCCCAAAAAAGTCGAGTCGGCAAATATTTACTATTTCTGATAAATCAGAGTATTTAAGTATTTTTCTGTTCACCTTTTCTCTAAATCACTACCTATATATTTTCTGAAAAAGTCGAGTCGGCAAATATTTACTATTCCTGAGAAATCACCTGAACATAACAGAGAAAAGGGAATATAGAAGTATGTAAAAAAGGAAAGAAAAAATATTTAATTTTGACAATTTATGCGAGGTCTAAACTGTTGGCTTGTAGGCAAAAATCATAGATTAATATCTCATACCATTTATCAAAATTAATGCTTTAGCATGACAACTACTTTATACTTTAGGATTTTCCCAAATCCCCTAATACCTAACACCTCTAACTAACAAATTTTACCTACCTCCTACAAATCTTAAATTAATTCTGTCGAGGTACTTAAAATTCTTATTCTTTCTTATCTAATACCAATTACCTAAAATATTACTTTGGTGTCTATTTTCCACTCAGGCTAAAAAAATCAGCCCGATTGGCGTAGCATTAATTTATGAAAGTTCGTCTAATTTACCTCTCGACTATTTCCATTATCTCTGATTTTCTGATAATACTTTTGTGCCGTTTGCATCCAAGCTTTTACCTGAGATTCTAGCCATGATTTTTCTGCCTCTAAAGCAGAATTTTTTTGCTCAAGATTATCCACCCAAGAATGCAATCTCTGAGAATCTTCTTGCAGTTGAAATTTCCCTTTTTCCAGATTTTTCACCCAAGCACTATATACATCAACCTCAGACTTTAGGCGAGAATTTACTTGCAATATTTCTTGTATTCTAGTACCTAACTCTTTCAAAGAAATACCTAATTTTCCCGATCTACCCCGCCAACTTTCGAGTAATTCAGATAACTTTAACGCCTCATCAAAATTTCCCATTTCCAAATGACGATAAATTCGATAATAACTCACCCATTTAACAGTTCGAGATAACACCTCAGTTTCCCAATCATTTAATTCTGAGTCTGATAAATTTAAAGTATCAATTAAATTACTACAGATTTGTAAATGTTCCTCAACCTGATAAAAATCATCAAAACTGTGAGTTTTATTTCCTTCATGCCATCGATAATATCCCAAGATTTCTTTGACAAAATATAAATCAGCAAATAAAGCAATTCTTAACCATAATTCTAAATCCGCAGCAAAAGCATAATTGTCATTAAATTTCCCGCCAACTTTCTCTAAAACCTTTCGTCTCATCAATACAAACGGGCAACAAATAGGATTAGCTTCTCCCAAATTTTTTCTTACCCATTCCTCACCATTCACTAACCTATCATCACCATAATTTGCCCAATCCCAATTAAGATAATTATTCTCACCATCCACCACCATAATAGACGAAGTAACTAAACCAACATTTTGGTATTTGTCTAGAATTTTTACCTTTTGTTCTAAATTTTTTGGCAACATCACATCATCCTGAGCAAAGACAGTAATATATTCTCCAGAAGCAGATTTTAAACAACGATTCCAATTAGGAAAAAGTCCTAAGTTTTTTGAATTGTTTAAGTATTTAATTCGACTATCTTTTTCCAGATAACTCCGAATAACTTCTGGAGTATTATCAGTAGAACAGTCATCAGAAATAATTAACTCAAAATCTGTAAATGTCTGTTCAAGAATACTATCTATTGCTTGAGTAAGAAATTCTCCAGAGTTGTAAGTAGGTAAACAAACAGTAACTTTGGGAAAATTGTCTATGGGCATTTCATCAAATACTAATCTTGAAGTAATACGTCATTATAGCAAAGGTAAGGAATAATTAAAAATGCAGATTATCAGCAACAACTCCAATTAAGAAAAAGCCCTAAGTTTTGGGAATTTTGTAAGTATTTAACTCTACTATCTTTTTCCAGATAACTCCAAATAATTTTTGGAGTATTATCAGTATAATAGTCATCAGAAATAATTAACTCAAAATCTGTAAGTATTTGTTCAACAATACTATTTATTGCTTGATTGAGAAATTATCAAGAGTTATTAAGTAGGTAAACAAACAGTAGCTTTGAGAAAATTGTTTATAGTTATTTGATCTAATACTAATCTTCAAGTAACGCTGTATTATAGCAAAGGCAAAGAAGAAAGAAGAAGCAAGAATGAAGAAAATGCTGTGTATAGCAGTAGCTATTACTCTCAGGAAATTCTCAAACTCTCAAATTTAGCCATAGCAAGAATTTAATTTTTAACTTTAGCTATAGCAGTCCATAGAGAAGTCTATACAAAAATGAAGCGGTTATAATCCAGTTTCCCTATTTGTATAGCACTAGTGCAGGATGAGGGAAATATGTTACCAGTGACAAAATACTCAAAGCCTTGCCAATCAAAACTTCTGACTTCTGAATTCTGAATTCTGACTTCCGCGTAGCGGTACTAGGCAAATACCTTGGAGCATTCTACTATCAATTTTCTTATTTTTCATGTTTCCTTGCAAGCAAAATTTATTGTTTTAACCAAAAGACATGGCACTATACCAAAAATTTACCAAACTGATATTTTAGAGATAAGTTTCTGCTTTTAAAAATTAGGAATTAGATGTGAGAATTTGACTATTACTTAAAAGTCTAGAATATAGGGGTCTCCCTTAATTATCTCTAACTTTTTCCTAATACTGATTTAGTGTAAAATTTCACAAATGCTTTCAAACTCTTAGATGTAGAATAATTATCTAAAGCTACTTTAGCATTAAAGTTTACAATCTATAAAATCTTACTTTTAACTTTTAACTACATGACTTTTGAGTACATTTATAATCTTAATAAGATATTTTTTTTGTTCCTTCCCTATTCCCTAAAAATCTACAATATCTGAGAAATACTATTAGCTTTGATTAATCCTAGAATCTGCTTATCTCAAGCAATTTTTTCTTTCTTTTATTCTTGACTCCCTTTTCCCTTAATTCTTTCTAACCTTTTCCTAATACTAATTTAGTGTAAAATTTCACAAATGCTTTCAAACTCTTAGATGTAGAATAATTATCCAAAGTTACTGTAGCATCAAAATTTACAGTCTATAAAATCTTAGTTTTAACTTTTAACTTTTAAATGCATGACTTTTAACTTTATAAATTTCCGGTTTAGTGTAACAAACTCTTGTAATAGGGAGGTAGACTCCATGCTCAACTCAGGTAGACAATTTTTCTTCTCCACAGAAATCAAAAACTACTCCTGTACTTCAATGGAATCTTTGCCAATAAAAATTGACTAAAAACTAACCTCTATTATATAGATAAATAAATAAAATATGAATATTTCTAAGACAGCCATCTTAACCCTTGCTGCCCTAAGTTCCCAAAATTTAACTACAGAGGCAACAGCTACTCCTAATATTAATTCCTACCCTCAGACAACTGCACCAGAAACTAGCAATCTTACTGACTCTATTAATATTAGTAGTTTGCCTTCGACTAAATCAATTGCTCCTCCAGAAATATTACTCAGTCAAGTCAATAATACCCCTAAAATTATGGCTGCTCTATCAACTCCAAACCTAAATCAAATTAAAGGAATTTTAAACAACAGTTGGTTAGGGAAAGTAGTAGAATTTTCAGCAGAAAATAATCATCAATTTCGGCAAGTAGCTTATCAAATTGCTTTACAAACAGATGGAGAATCAGAAGCTAGTCTAGATCTTAATCCTACTCTGACTTTATTAAATACTTTATTATTAGTTGCAACTTTATTGCCTCCTGTAACTATTGGCTTTTTTTGGTTGGTCAGAAGATTGATAATTAAAGAATTAGTAGGTGAAGTTAATAAGCGGTTAAAAAAAATCAGTGAGTTAGAATCAAATCTGAATCAATCCCAAAAATTATTTACTGAATTAGAGAGCCACATAGTCACTGCAAAAAAGTCTATTGAATTTATTCATCAAGAAGCTAAAATTTCAAAATCATCTGTAGAACAAATAGAAGCTCTGAAGTCTCAGTTTTTAATGCAACTACAAGTGATTATTTCCGAAGCTCAAGAAGCTAAACATCAGGCTATTCAAGAAATTAATGACCCTGTAAATTCAGCAACTGAATCGGTTAAAAATTATCAAGATATAAAATCATTAGAAAAACAGTCTAATATGATTGCTGATGATTATTTAAAATTAGGAGAAAAACAATTTTCTGAGGGTCAATACGATCTAGCTTTAGTAAATTTTGAAAAAGCTATTTCTCTTAATTCTGGTTTCAGTGAAGCTTGGTTTAAGCGAGGTAATGTATTTGTGAAATTGCAGCGTTATGCTGATGCTCTTTCTGCTTATGATCGAGCTACTGCAATTAATCCCGATCGATTTGAATATTGGTTTAATCGTGGCAATGTTTTTATCAGGTTAGAGCGTTATTCTGAGGCATTAAGTTCCTATGATAAAGCTCTTTCTATTCAGCCAGATCATGTAGAAATTTGGCTCAATCGAGGTATCTTACTCAATAAATTACAACAATATAATGAGGCACTTGTTTCATATCAACAAGCTCTTTCAATTCAGCCGAAAAATGTTGATATTTTACATAATTTAGGTGCTTTGTTAGGAAAATTAGAGCGTTATGAGGAGGCTATTAATACTTTTGATAAAGCACTGAAAATTCAACCAGATAAATTTGAAATTTGGTATAATAGAGGTAATTTACTTGGAAGGTTGCAATCTTTCACTGAAGCAATTAATTCTTATGATAAAGCACTGAAAATTCAACCAGATAGATATGAAATTTGGTACAACAAAGGTGCTGTTTTGTGGCAAATCGAAAAATATAAAGAAGCAGTTAATTGCTACGACAAAGCAATTAAATTAATGCCAGATGATTATGAAGTTTGGCATAATCGAGGAGTAGCTTTGGATGCTTTAGAAAAGTATAAAGAAGCAGTTAATTCTTACGACCGATCAATTAAAATTCACCCCCAATGTTACCAAGCTTTTCTAGGTAAAGCAGAAGCATTATTGAAGTTAGAAAAGTATGACCAAGCTTTGAGTTCTTGTAATCATGCTATTGCTATTCAAAAGGAACGTTATGAAGGTTGGTTATGTCAGGGTCGGGTATTAGAAAAATTGGAAAGTTATTCAGAAGCTTTGACGGCTTATGACCGAACAATTGCTATTAACAATAATAGTTATGAAGCTTGGGGAAGAAAAGGTATAGTCTTAGAAAAAATTAAACGCTATAAAGAAGCTTTGGCTTGTTATGACTGCGCTCTTGCTATTAAACCGGATGACTCAGAATCTCAGCTAAAACGTCGTACATTGTTGTCAGAATTACAAGGAAAAGAAGTTGTAAGTGAGACAAATAAATCTAATTCACCAGGAAATTTAGATGGCAGTAATGATCGAGCTAAAAAAATCAAAAAAAGTCAAAAAAATAATCCTATTCTTGCACAGACGGGAAAAAGGGTTAATAGCGATCGCTAGATTCTTGGAGAGCAATTTCTGTCTCTGAATGAGGTACAAAATTTTATATTTTAGGGAATAGGCAAGAGGGAAAAGGGAAAAAAATAGAAGTGTATTTAACCTTTCTTGAGCAACATTATACAAATTTCAAAATCCTCCTGCATTAACTTTTTTTAGTGGATATAATAGACCTTGGTTTGGCAATATAAGAAAATTAAAGAGTCAGGGTTTCTATTCTCTACTTCCTACTCTCCCACTCTCTTTTTTGATTAGATAGTATTTGCTATGGTTGTTGCCTCAAAAATTAATCTGCATTACTACTATAGTATTAGATTCTCATTCTTTGAAGCTCTAAAAAAAATCGCCGATACCAATTGTACTTCTCTAAAAATTGTGATACACTAATATATACTTAGGTTTACTTCGCCCTTATACATGATTTTTTATTCAATATTAAAACTTTAAGAGCTGAAAATAAATTAGCTACTATATTATCAAAACTAATCCAAAATATTGCAATTCAAGAAAGGGAAAACTATTTTCAGTTAAACAGTGAAAGTCTTCCCTAGCTTCAACCCTAATAAATTTTTGAATTGATATTAATTCTGAGTTCTGACTCCTAAGTCTTGACTCCTTGCTCTGAAGGGGCGATAAAAATTACAACTTTAATAATCAAGCAACCCTAGTACCGCTACGCGGAAGTCAGAATTCAGAATTCAACCCACCCCTAACCCCTCCTGGGAGGGGAATTCAGAAGTTTTGATTGCTAAGGCTTTGAGTATTTTGTCACTGGTAACATATTTCCGTCATCCTGCACTAGCAATAATAGTGCGGTGACGGTGAGTATTGCAAATTATTTTTGGAGCTGAAAAACCAGCATTAACCAACTCCTTTTCAATATCCAAAGTAAAGTATTCATCCAAATAAGGTTCCGTACTCTTCAACAAAGTAAAAATATGAGGAGCCATCGTAGTATAAACCTCCGACTTAGGATTCATATCCATAATAGCAATACTACCATTTGAACGTAATAACCTCCTTACCTCCCGAAATATTTTTCGAGTAGCAACTTGTGGCAGTTCATGGCATACCAAACAGATAGAAACTAAATCAAAAGAATCATCAGGTAAACCAGTTGCTTCAGCAGCAGCATGAACCCAATTAATATCCAAATTTTGCTCTTGAGAACGATACAAACCAACTGCTAAAAAATAAGGTGATAAATCTACTCCTGTAAACTTAGCTTCAGGGAAAACTTTTTGTAGAGGAAAAGTATTTAACCCCACACTACATCCTAAATCTAAAACATCTTTTGGTGTAGAAATTTCTGCTTTTAAAATATCAAGAAAACTGTTACGAAGTCTAGCATCTCCACTCAAACCTTCTTCCGGCCAAATACCAGCATGAACTGCCAATGATGCTACTTCTACTTCAGTTGCAGCTTGCCAACTCATATTACCTTTTTCATAAGCATGAAATGAAGTGAGGTAATATTCTGGATATGTCAAATTAGGATTATTTACCTCCTTCCATTCTTTATCCCAATTACGTTCCGAAAGTTCTTTTGCTTGTTTACGCCAAGGAACACCAATTTTTTCTGCACGTTTAATTATCATCTTTCGTGCTTGAGTTTTAGCAAAATTAGCGAGTGGTTTAATTGAAAGAATTCCATTAACTAATTTTGTAGCTAAATTAGGCTGATATTTGAAAGTAGTAGTCATTTTATCTCCTACAAAAAATGTGTTGAAAACTCATCGTATTTATTCTAGTAATCGACAAATTTAATTTGTTTATTCTACAGACTAAGTTACAGGATTTATCTCTAAATATAGTGTAGCACCATAGTTTTTTTCTGGTTTGATTTAATGTGTTCAAAACTCATTGTATTTATTCTAGTAATCGACAAATTTAATTTGTTTATTCTACAGGAAAAATTACAGTATTTATCTCTAAATATAGTGTAGCACTATAGTTTTTTTTCTAGTTTAATTTAATGTGTTGAAAACTCATTGTATTTATTCTGTAAATCGACAAATTTAATTTGTTTATTCTACAGGAAAAATTACAGTATTTATCTCTGAATTATAGTGTATAACTACAGCTTTTTTATGGCTTTATATATTTTTTCATCAGATTTATTCAGATTAATTTCTTCAGTATAAACTAATTTATTAAAGAATTTGATATTGCTTCAATAATTTCATCTCCATCTATAAACTACTTAAAAATTTTTACATTTTTCTATGTAATTCTTGAAAAATACTCTCTTGGAGATATTTGAAGAGGTAATTTAGACTTAAATGAACGACCATCTAAATTAAAGTAAGTTATTGAAATATCAATAGTTGAACCAAATTTTAATCATTTTTTTCTAACAGTAGCTCCAAATCTAACATCAGCTTCAAAAGTACCTCCAAAAGCAGTGGATAATTTTTCACGATGTTCTAATAAAATAATTTCACTTTTTGGATAAAAACAATTCTCAATTTGTTCAATTTTGAATTTTCTGGTAGCTTCATCTTCGCTGTTAATTCCATCTTCAAAAATATTTTTAATCTCCTATGGTGAAGAATGTAGACAAATCTTTACTGCCGGACGATTTCCTTTATTTGATACTACTAAATCATAGAATGTGCCCACATTGTCAAGTTGGTTCTTGCAAAGATAATTTGCAACAATATAGGCAAAAATAATTGGTCGATTTGACTGTATTCAATTTCGTCGCGTAAAGTAGAATGATACCAATGAAATGATAACAGCAAAAAACGATAATAATGTTCTTATCTCATCTGATGAAAAAATCATACAAACATAATGAGAAAAAGCCTTAAATTTTCTACCTATTTTAGAGCATTTTAGATTTTTAAATTATACGGAAATCTCCTAGGAATTTTTTCTCCTTAAAACGAGATGCTTTAAAGCTCTGTATATCAATTATCCATTATTAATTGTTAAATTACCTTTGTAAATTTCTTGGATCTAGAGCATCTCGCAACCCATCTCCTAATAAATTAAATGCTAATACCGTCAAAATAATCAATAATGCTGGAGGCCATACCAACCAAGGTTGTAACACTAAAATAGAAGCATTTGTGGCCAAGGATAACATATTTCCCCAGGAGGGGTCTGGTTGTTGAATACCTAAACCAATCAAACTTAAAACTGATTCTGAGATAATAAAGCTAGGAATGGCTAAAGTTGCTGAAATAATTACATAAGTTGCCGTTTGGGGCAATACATGACGAACAATAATATAAAAAGAATTTGCTCCCATCGCCCTTACTGCTTGAACAAATTCTCGTTCTTTGATAGATAATACTTGTCCACGAATGACCCTAGCTAACCCTGCCCAACTAATAAATGAAGTAATAACCACAATTAAGAGAAATCTTTGGGCACTGGTTAAACCAGGAGGTAATACAGCAGCAAGTGCCACTAATAAATATATACCTGGAATTGTCATTAATACTTCAGCGAAACGCATCAAAATACTATCTATCCAACCACCAAAGTAACCAGAAATTCCACCAATAATCATTCCGAGGGGAAAGTAGATAGTAATTCCTACTAAACCGATAAATAAACTAATCCTACCACCAAAAAGTAAACGACTAAATTGGTCTCTTGCTTGTTCATCAGTACCTAGTAAGTTAAATTTTGCTTCACCTGTAGTTCCGAAGAAATGTCGATCCCAGGGCAAAATACCCAAGAGTTTATAGGGCGTTCCTTGGACAAATAAACCGAGAGGAGATGGTTGATCAAACTCTACGTTTAACTCCCGGAGTCCAGTTTCTAAATCTACAGGGCCTTGAGTTGTGGGGTAAACGTGGAGTCCAATAAACTCACCTGCTTGGTTTTGCCAGTAAATTTGAGTAGGCGGTAGTAGGGAACCGTTAGGTTGAGATGTGTAGGGATCATAGGGGGCAATAAAGTCAGCAGTAATTACTACTAGATAAAAAATTAATAGTAATAATGCACCAAATTTTGCTAAAGGATTTTTTTTAAGATTTTTCCACCATTTCATAGTTCTAATAGTCTAAATAGGGAGTAGGGAATAAAGAGTAAGGAAGAAAACAAAAAGATTAAAAAGTTGGGAACTATACTCTTATGGAAATCAACTAAGAAAGTTTTAGATTTTCCTTTCTGTTTTATCGCTTTCTTTGTCTACTCTAAATTTCTGACATTTGTATAATAAAAACTAAATGTACAATAGCATAATGATGGTATTTTATTCTATCAGACAGATGTTATATCAATCAAGAATCAATTATCTTGATAATTAGTGTTCAAAAAATTTTCAGAGGTACTAATAACTAAAATGACTCCTAAAGTCATAAAATAAATAATTACTCAGATTTTATATTATCTATAATCCGGTTATATAGCATTTTTTTTGAGATGTAAACTCACTGTCCTTATTTAGTAATTCTTTGACTTTCCTAGATATTTACGAATAATTTAAAACACTAACTATATAAACAATATATGTTTTTAACTCTATCTGTACTTCACCATTCAATCCCCCATCCCCCCATCTCCTTATCTCCCCATATCCCCTTCTTCATCCAGAGGATTATAAAAAAAAGAACCTGTTTGGGGTGGTAGTTTAGGATTTAACAAAACTTCCACAATACTTTTCAGAACTCCTGTTAGAGGAATTGCTAGTATTACTCCTAATAGTCCTCCTATTCTACCACCTAATAGTAATGCTGCAAAAATAATTACTGGGCTAAGTCCAGTTAAATTACCCATGATTCTAGGAGCAACTATATTATCTTTAATTTGTTGCATAGCGATCGCTACTATTAGGACTTTTAATGTTAACCACAAATCTATAAATGCTACAACAATACCCACAGTACCAATGCCCAAAGTTGCTCCAATAAATGGAATTAATTCCATTGCACCTATAAATACTGCAAATAATAAGAAATAGGGAACACCAAGGAACCAAAAAGCTAGAGACAAAGTAGTTGCCATAAATAAACCTAATAGCAACTGCCCAGAAACAAAACTTTGAAGATTACCTTCTAGAGATTGTGTAAATACATCTCGTACTTTTGGAGCAATAATACTGGTAAGATTATCCCAGACTCTTTCTCCATCTAGAAGCATATAAAAGGAGATTACTAAGATTAAGATTAAGTCGAAAAACCAGTTAACCGTTCCTAATACTAAACCAAAACTAGTAGCAGCGATCGCCTCGATTTCTTCTTGAGCTTTTGCTGATAGTTGCTGTTGCAAAATCCCGACATCGAAGGGTAAATTATTAAATTCACTCCAGGCTTGAAATTCTGTCAATTGTAATCTTGCTGACTCTAACAACTCTGGAAAATTTAACCACAATTGTCGAGCTTGATTAAATACTGGTGGCACAATAGTTAAACCAATAACTAACACTATTAAAGCAGCCATTAAATATACCAAACCTGCTGCGAAACTTCGAGGCAAAAATATTTGTAATCTAGCCACCGGATAGTTGAGCAAAAATGCTACTAATCCTGCTGTAATCAAAATACTGACTATTTCACCTATATAACTTATTGCTCCAATAGTAAACCACCCTGCTACTAATAATAAAAGCCATGTAATTAAAAACCGTTGAAGAGGTGAAAATATAACATTCATAAGGTTAGTAATGGGTAATTGAGTAAGATATTATACTGTAGCAAAATTTATTACAGGATGATAGCTTTGTAGAACTTGATTAAGCTACTAATTAGTATAGCTTAATTATAACTAATTATCGAAGTATTGTATAAGTATTTAAGCCAAATTATTTGTATATTTACTATGAGTAGTAAATTGGTTTTACCAAAGAATTAAAGTTTAAAGCTTATACATATTAAGGCGCAAAAAAGATTTTTAGTCAATCCTCTTATTTTTAACTAGCTATCAGCTTTTTTAGCTATTGTGTAAATTCTTTGTTCAGTTAGTGGAACTTACACAATTTATGGTCAGAAAAATGCTTGTTTGCGCAGCATTCCGTAGGAAAAGTCATTCTAGATAAGGGAATTACGTCAAAGCCCTAAAAATGTATAGAACCCTTGGTAATAAAAGAATTATACCTTTTCGACGTAAAAGCTTCTAGCTATCTATATTTGATCCTATTTTTTGCTCCTTTTTTGTGTAAGTCCCGTTAGCTGGATAGTTTTTCAGCAGTTTAAATTTCCTTCTAAACTTTTAAAAAGTAACCACTGAGTTCTGAATGCTTCTTTAAGGAGAGATAATTATTAATTGTTAATTATTGAATAGGACAGACATATTAAAAAAAATAAAACTCTTTGCCAATAGATAATTTGGTTCTTGAAATAATTAATATCTAATAATTATATTTGGTAATCAGATATATTTATTGTTACTGAATCCACTTTTTCATATTCCCTACTTCTACAAAATTTTAAATTAAGTTTGTACTTCATCAACCACAGAATGCGCTGTAAGTAGTTGTGTAAAATTAGTCACAAATTCTCTTAAGCGGAAAAGCATAAGTTTGAAAAAATAAAGGGAATAAATAATGGTAATTAATTTTATGTAGTTCAGGATAGCCGAAATAATTGACCAGTTGCAAAATCTTAAAAGCCTAATCAGGCTACTTTTGATTTTTGACTAATACATAACTTCCGCATACTGGTACTAGATACTTATGAAATTGACATTAGTATCATATTAAATTCGGATAATTACTGATATATAAAATCTTAAGTCTTTCCCACCTAACAAAAATAGACCAGATGTATTTCAGATTTCCCAAGCTCCTAACTCCATAACTTCCTAACTTCTAAACACCAATCTTTTGAGAAGGGTCATGCTCCACAACAAATACATTGGAGTAAAGATTAGCAATAATTTGTTTACCTTGCTGTGTTAGTGATAAATATTTCAGAGCTTTTTCTATATAAGGATGAACCCCTTGCCAAAAAAACTGGGGATAATTATCAAGCAGATCGCTGGGATTTTTATATCCTACCTTTTGGTTAAAACCTGTCTCCTCAAATTCGTAAAATAAATAACCTATTTTCTTAAGGTAGCGGGGGTCACTTAACTGACCTATTAAATCTGCTGCCCGCACTAAACCTGGATAATTAACGGTATCTTGATGATCTGATTCTTTTGGAACAGGAAAGCGAGTTAATTCAATATTTTGTTTAATTATTTCTACATCAATCAGTTTATGACCACCAAATCTTTCGTTAATAAATAATTTTGCTCTATCCACATGATAAGGAGTCAAACTAGCATCAGTAGAACCTAAAGGTAAATTAACCATTTCATCTCCCCTTCCTGTAGCATACCAACCTTTTTTATCTTGCCGACAAACTCCCTTTACATATCCAATATCATGGCAAACTAAAGAAATAATATAGTGTAACCAATCTTCGCAGGCCACACCTCCTTCTCGAATATGTTTTCCCCTTAAAATTTCTTGGCCGACAAGAGTCACTAAAATAGTATGCTCAACATTATGGTAAAGGGCATCACTATTGGCAATATTTTCTAGTGCCATATTTCCTGCCCAACCAATAATTTCTTCGTAATTAGACTTATAACCCCCGTAAGTGCGATGGTAGCCTTCCTTAATTTTTTCGACAAATGAACTAATTAGTATTTCGGTGGCATTAAACATATTTTTCACTTAACTAATTTCAATTTTTTTAGATTTAATTTTTATTGTAGTTGTTTGAGTTGTTTGTTAATTTCTTATTTCATTTTTTCTCTAGTTTGCAATAGTCAAGGTAATTAAGTACATTAGACCAGAGTTAGGAACAGTTCTATACAAATTACTGTGTAATTTAAATAGATATAGCAAAACTATAATTTTTCTTTACAATGTAAATGTAGATAGGGGTAAGTAAATTGAAGGAAGTTATTATACCAGAAAATATCATAAAAAAGCAACAGAGCGATCGTGTAGATGATTCTAACCAAGCAGAGATTTACAACATAGATGGCCAGAATCTCTATTCTAAAGCAGAAGAAGATAAGGAGAACATTAATGACACCAAAGAATTTCCCGGTCAAAAAAAGAGAGGAGGATGGAAAGGATTAATTCCTGGTATTGCCATTGGTGTAATTGCTAGTGTGGTAAGTATGCAGCTACTTTCCAAACCAAAGCAAAATACAGAAGCTAATAGCACTTCTACACAAACTACTACAGCTCCAGTCGAGACAAACTTGACTCCCACCATCAGTGTAACAGTAGCCAACGTAGAATTAGCAACAGTAGAACGTACCCTTGATGCTACAGGTAACGTTGTTGCTTTTGATCTATTGCCAGTGTTACCACAAGCGAATGGGTTGCAAATTAAACAAGTCTTAGTAGATGAAGGAGAAAAAGTTACTCAAGGCCAAGTAATGGCAATTCTGGATGACTCCGTTTTAAAATCGCAAATTAACCAGGCAAAATCTCAAGTAGCATCTGCTAGGAGTGAAGTAGAGCAAAGAAGAGCTGCTCACAGCAAAACTAAAGTAGGAGTAGAGCAAGCAACTGCTGCTTGGGAACAAGCAATTGCAGATCGCGATGGTGTTAAAGCTGCTATTACTCAGGCAAAAGCAGGTAGAGATGAGGCGATAGCTGGGTTAAAGCAAACAAAAGCGAGTCGAGATGATGCTGTTGCTGCTCTCAAACAAGCTCAAGCAAGTCGGGATGATGCTGTTGCTGCTCTCAAACAAACCCAAGCAAGTCGTAATGATGCTCTAGCATCTGTTGCCCAAACCGAAGCAAAATTAGCAGAAGCCAGAGCCAACAAAGAACAAGCAATGAGAGATTTTGAAAGATATCAAACCCTAAGAGCAGAAGGTGTTATTTCTTCTCAAGAATTAGAAACTCGTAGCACTACGGTGAAAACAGCAAGAGAAGGGGTGCGAGTTGCTGAAGCTAATATTAATAGTGCTAAAGCTAAAGTTGAAATTGCTGATGCTAATATTGATAGCGCCAAAGCCAAAATTGATATTGCTGATGCTAACGTTAGTAGCGCTAAAGCCAAAGTTGACATTGCCAACTCAAACGTTAGCAGTGCAGAAGCAAGAGTAGAGAGTGCAGAAGCAAGTCTCAGTAGTTCAATGGCTCAACTACGGAGTGCAGAAGCCAAAGTCAATAGCGCCAAAGCTAATGTAAGTAGTGCTAGAGCAGAAGTTGAAAGTGCATTATCAAATATTGACAGCGCTAGAGCAAATGTTAGCAGTGACGAAGCTCGTCTAGAAGAGAGACAAACTCAACTAGCACAGACTTTAATGAAAGCACCCGCAAACGGTATAATAGCCGAACGAATAGCTCGTGTTGGTGATGTAACTTCTAGTAATAAAATGTTGTTTTCAATTATTAAAGACAATCAATTAGAACTACAATTAGAAGTACCAGAAACTCAATTACCACAGGTGAAAATAGGTACAAAAGTTAAAATTAGTTCTGATGCTGATAGTCGGATCAAAATGTCAGGAATAGTGAGAGAAATAGCACCATTAGTTAATGAAAAAACTCGCGAAGCAACTGTCAAAATAGATTTGCCTAATAGTAATTTATTACGACCAGGAATGTTTTTACGAGCAATAATTACAACTGCAACAAATCAAGGATTAAAAATTCCAGCAAAAGCAGTATTACCTCAAGCAGATGGGCAGTCTATTGTTTATGTTTTGCAAAACAATAATCAAGTTAAAGCCGTACCTGTAGAAATAGGAAAAATTTTGAGTAAGAATAGTGATTTAGCTAATGCAAAAATTGAAATAAAAAATGGTTTAGAGTTAGGTACTAAAGTAGTAGTATCAGGTGCAGGATATCTCAAAGATGGAGATATAGTTAAAGTTATTGACTAAAATCAACCTATTATAGTTGGGTAGGAAAAATTTTATCCCAATTTCAAGAGTTACATATTAACTCAAATAATTAAGTATTTAGAGAGAAAACACCATCACAATTAGTATTTACCAGAAGTAAGCCAAAATTTTGTATTTTGGTATGAATACTCTTAAATTTTGATTTTTTACTTTCACATTTTGAATTAACCATGTCATTTCAATTATCAGCTTGGTCAATAAAAAAACCAGTTCCTACTCTTGTCATGTTTCTCGTTTTAACAGTAGTAGGATTAATGTCCTTTTTCCAATTAGGAATAGATAATCTACCTAATATTGATATTCCCTTAGTATCAGTCACAGTAAGACAACAAGGAGCAGGTCCTACAGAACTAGAAACTCAAGTAACAAAAAAAGTTGAAGATGCTGTAGCAGGTTTGGGAAATATCGAAAAACTCACCTCAGAAGTAGATGATGGAGTGTCCACAACTATAATTGAGTTTGACTTAGCAGTAGATAGCGATCGCGCCACCAATGATGTTCGCAATGCCATAGATGAAATTCGCCAAGATTTACCCCGAGACATTGATGATCCTATCGTTAAAAGAGTAGATTTTGCTGGAGGAGGCCCAATAATGAGCTACGCCGTCACCTCTGACAAACGTTCTGTAGAAGAGTTAAGCGAATTAGTTGATAAAGAAATTAGTCGCGCTATTCTTAATGTTACCGGTGTTTCTCAAATCAACCGTATTGGGGGAGTTGACCGTGAAATACTTATCGAACTGAGTCCAGAAAGACTAGAAAGTCTTGGTATTACTGCTACTCAAGTCAACGATCAAATTCGCGCTTTGAATACCAATATACCAGGAGGACGTTCTCAAACAGGAGGTACAGAAAAAAGTATTCGGACTTTAGGGAGTGCTGACACAGTAGAAGCATTGAAAGAATATCAAATTATTCTGCCTTCTGGTAGTGCAGTTCCCCTTTCGAGCGTAGGTCAAGTTATTGATGGTTTTGGGGAAACTAGAGAAACAGCTTGGTTATTAGAAAAAAATAGTTCCAACCAAGACTCAGAAACAAATAATATTGGTAAACCGGTTGTAGCTTTCGGGGTACTTCGTAGCACAGGTAGTACCTTAGTTACTGTAGAAAGAAATGTGCAGGAAGCAGTTGCCGAACTTGAGAAAATATTGCCAGCAGATGTAAACTTGCAACTAATTTTTACAAAGGCAACAGAAATTGAGGAATCATATCAAGCATCCATAGACGCTTTAGTTATTGGTTCCATACTTACTGTAATCATTGTAGGTCTATTTTTACGAGACTGGCGACCAACTTTAGTAACAGCAGTAGCATTACCTCTATCAATACTCCCTACTTTTTTAGTAATGAAAACCCTCAACTACACCTTAGATGGGATGACCTTGTTAGCGCTAGCATTAGCAATGGGAAATTTGGTAGATGATGCTATCTGTATGATCGAGAATATTGAACAGCATATTGATAAGGGGAAAAAACCATTCCAAGCAGCTTTGGATGGGTCAGCAGAAATTGGTTTTGCGGTGGTTGCAACAACTGCCACAATAGTTGCAGTCTTCTTACCCGTGGCATTTATGGGTGGGATACCGGGGCAATTTTTTAAACCTTTCGGCATTACGGTAGCAGTCGCAACTATGTTTTCCACATTAGTCGCTATTACAATGACACCAATGTTAGGAGCGCGGTTATTGAAACAGAGAAGACTGGAAACATCTCCTTGTTTTCCAGAACAAAACCATAAACAAAGAAAAATTCGTCCTTACAGTCAGTTATTAACTTGGGCGTTGCGCCATAAAATTATCACCTTAGTTATTGCTTTAGTATTCTTTATTGGTAGCTTGCAACTCGTGCCACTGCTGCCGAAAGGATTAACAGGTGGAGAAGAATCGGGAGTGAGTATAGTTGATATAGAATTGCCTCCTGGTTCAACTTTAGCAGAAACTGAACAAGTTGCACAACAAACAATGCAACTATTTCAGGAAAATCCACTTGTTACCAGTGTGTTTGCCGATCTAGGTAGTAGAAGCGGTGGAGTTGTGTACAAAGGTAGATTATACGTTACCATCTTACCTAGACAAGAACGAAATATTTCTGAAAAAGAATTTGAACAACAGATACGACCACTATTTCAGAATATTCCAGGAGCACGAATTCATTTTGCTAGTCAAGGTCCAGGTGGTGGTGATAAGGATTTAAAAATTGTTCTGAAGAGTGAAAATGCAGTTGCTTTGCAACAGACATCGGATGCTTTGGAAAAACAAATGCGAGAAGTTCCGGGGTTGGTGGATGTGACTTCCAGTGCTAGTTTAGTCAAACCAGAGATTTTGATTAAACCATTACCTGCTAGAGCAGGAGATTTAGGAGTTTCAGTACAAGCGATCGCTCGTACTGCTTCTTTAGCTACTCTAGGGGATATTGACAGTAATTTAGCTAAGTTCGATCTGGCAGACCGTCAAATTCCTATTCGGGTACAGTTAGCAGAGGAATTTAGAAATGACTTAGATGCAATTAAGAATTTACGCATTCCCAGTCAAAATGGTGGGTTAGTACCATTGTCAGCAGTGGCTGAAATTACTATTGGTAGTGGACCTGCGGAAATCAACCGTTTTAACCGTTATCGTCAAGTTTCCTTTGAGGCAAACTTACAGGATATTTCTCTCGGAGATGGACTAACAGCAGTGAAATCATTACCAGCAATGAACCCACTTCCTCCTGATGTCACTGAAGAGTCTGATGGTGAGGCCAAAATTATGATGGATATTTTTAGTGGGTTTTTGGGTGCATTAGGTTTGGCAATATTATGTATTTATGCAATTTTAGTGTTGCTATACAATAATTTTCTGTATCCAATAGTGATTTTAGTTGCGTTACCATTATCTATTGGTGGTGCATTGTTAGGGTTGATGATTTTCCAGAAGGAGTTAGGTTTGTTTGCTTTAATTGGAATTGTACTGCTGATGGGTTTGGTGACCAAAAATGCAATTTTGTTAGTAGACTCTTCCTTGGCAAATGAAAAACAAGGAATGTCTCAATTTCATGCAGTGCGTGAAGCTGGAATTTCTCGGTTACGACCAATTTTGATGACAACCCTTTCTACTATTGCCGGGATGTTACCCATAGCTTTAGAATTAGGAGCAGGAGGAGCAGAAAGAAGTCCGATGGCGATCGCTGTTATTGGTGGATTAACTACTTCTACATTGTTAACATTAGTGGTAGTACCTGTGTGGTTTACTTACATTGATAATTTTCTCCATTGGTTGAAGAAATTGTTTGTTGGTAAGGAGAGTCGCCCGCAGTTGGATGTTTCTGTTAATGGTAATGGTAAGGGTGTGAATGTATTGAAAAAAGATTCTGTTACTAGAGTCTAGTTTTGTTTTGGTTTAGCTCAGTATCAGTTAGTTGCTCTGTGCTCTGTTGGCTTTGTTGGAGACCATATTGGGGAATTTTACTCAATTTTGCCGGAAATCAAGAAATCAAGGGAGTCTTTTTTAGATTTCCTTGATACTACATTTACGGCAGTTTCGGAGGCGCGTGATATCAAATCTGGTAGCATTGGTGTAAGTTAGATAAAGAGTGTCGGAAGGGTTAGGGGTGTGAGGAGGTGGGGAGATAAGCGTGCATATTTAGTAGCTGAAGA
Organism: Dapis purpurea BLCC-M126; assembly: GCF_050015975.1. Lineage (NCBI taxonomy): Bacteria > Bacillati > Cyanobacteriota > Cyanophyceae > Oscillatoriales > Microcoleaceae > Dapis > Dapis purpurea. The sequence goes on from NZ_JBNHER010000095.1 coordinate 47,294, forward strand.
TGGAACATTGTTTTATACCAAATCAAGTGGATTTGATATGAGGTGTAAAATTTTATTATTTGTTAAAGGCACTTTGCCTGTTAGTAATTTTGGTAACACAAGTATCCTGCTTGTTATATCATGTCAGGATGATTAGGTATAAATAAAATATTTGGTTTGGAGAAAATATATTTGAATTTTTCCCCTACTCCCATACTACTGAAATCACCCTACCAAGGACTACCAATCATAGTAAACCCCGCCCAATAATAAGGATGGGAAAAATTTTGATTCCCAAACTTTCCTAACGCTGATGGTAACACCACAGCACTACGCGCTCCACTTCCCCTTAACTCCCCATCTACAATAACCACTTCCCCTCGCAACATTGCTAGCTGGGCTTGTCTTAACGCCTCTGCCTTAATCTTGGCATTATTCAAATGACTATAAAACTCTGTCATTAACCCTAATGTACCTTGATCGCTCACATACCAAATACTTGCTAAAGCTGACTTGACTCCTGCTGCTACTGCGAAGCCAGCAAACCCTAATTCTGCATTTCTATCTCCAAAAGCAGTACGACAAGCAGACAATACTAACAATTCTACTGGGGGTTCATTCCAGCCTAACTCCCTAATCTGGTCTAACTTTATTTGCTCCGATCCCCATAGTTGAATAAATGAATTACTAGCCTGGCCAGTTAAAAATTCTGCATGAGTCGCTAGGTGAATAATAGGATAAGGATATTTTTTGCGTTCAGTTACCAAGTTATCGCGAGTAAATTCTTGATTCACGAATTGACTACCTTGCCACAATTTTTGGGAAATAGTTTCTAACTCCACAGGTACTGCTGGTAAGGGACTTTGAGACGTAAATTCACTTGCTCCCATTGCTAATACTCTGGTATCTTGAAGTGGGCGATAATTAATGTCCATTAAACTAATAGTGGGAATTAAACTGAGGCTATATTTTTCAATCAGAAATTGTTCCCCATCATGTAATACTGCTACAGGTAAAGTTCGTAAACCTTGATCCATACTGAATAGTAAAGTATCAATATTCGCGGCTTCTAATTCTGCTGATATGGGTGCGATGAGCCAATCATATAATTGTTGTGCTGGCAACAGATATTCATCACTATCAAGACTACCTCGCGTGATTTTTGCCCGTAACTTTCGCACAGCATTAATCAGTTTTCGTCGGTTGAAATCTGATATTATTTTAACAATTGGCTGACTGTTTTCCATGTATAATACCAGTTGTAATTGTTCTGTGTAAGTGTGAACATAAATAATTCCAGGTTTTGTTCCTGTTTTATTTGCTATACTACTTAAGACTTCTCGGATATTTTTGATACTAATTAATTGTCCGTTAAAATCTCTTCCAAGGTAATTTGAATATTCGTTGGTACGCCTTCCTTCTAAAAATTCTAATGTTTCCTCTGTGGTACTTAGTGTTAGGAAATTGCTATCATTATTCATTTGTGAACTAGGTGTAATGTTGGCAAATTCTAATTCTTTGATTTTTTCTTTAGCAGTTTGGGTATTAGTAGTTTGATCGTTATTACTAGGTGTAGTAATTGAAATTACATCAGGAGTTATAGTAGTTAGGGTATTAGGAACTTCGTTGTTATTACCAGGAGGATTAGGTGGAATTACCTCTGG
>NZ_JBNHER010000095.1:49036-60804 GCF_050015975.1 Dapis purpurea BLCC-M126
GGATTAGGTGGAATTACCTCTGGACTCTCAGGGGCTGGGGGATTAGCCACTTCGTCGTCATTATCAGGAGGATTAGGTGGAATTACCTCTGGACTCTCAGGGGCTGGGGGATTAGCCACTTCGTCGTCATTATCAGGAGGATTAGGTGGAATTACCTCTGGACTCTCAGGGGCTGGGGTACGATCAATTGTTCTTATGATATTGCCTGGGTTGCCTGCCCCACTGCTGCCAACGGTAATTTCTCCGTTAACTTGGAAGTTGATGGTTTCTGGAGAAATGATGATGATGTCGCCCCCGTTCCCTGTACTTTCTGTGAAGGCTGATATTTCGCTGTTTTCATTGATTGTTAGTTGAGAGCTAATTTCAATTGAGATATCGCCTGCATTTCCTTGCCCACGAGTAGTGGAAGATATTTGAGCACCATTGATAACTTGGAGAGAATTAGTAGTGATTTTCAAATCACCTCCATTTCCTTCTGCTCCTTCTCCTACTAGACTAACTGCTGCACTAGGGAATAAGCCATCTGAAGATATTCCATCAAATATTACATTATCCTCCACTATAATATCAACGTTCCCTGCATCAGCATTGCCAAAGGTACTAGCAGATATTTGAGCGCCATTGGTAACAAAAAGATTATTAGCTGTAATATTGATATCTCCTCCTACCTCACTACCAGAAATATCTGTAAAAATATCTTCAGTTAACGTCACATCTCCTCCGCTGCTCAGAACAATATCTCCTCCAGCAATAGTGGAAATACCATTTACCTCTTCACTAACTCCACCAATATTTACATTTCCTACATCAAAAAATGCTCCACTATTCCCGGCAACTGACTCTAAAGAAGCCACATTCAACTCCAATGGTGCATCAATTGAACCTATCCCTCCACTGTTAAAAGTTATAAATAAACCACTACCCGCAGTTATCAATGAATTCTCAGAAACTCTGGTAATGTTTCCTCCATTTGCATTGACTAATACTTGCCCTGTTGTTGTTAAGTTTGCCAGATTTATATCACCAACTTCTCCTAAATTTCCTAACTGAATATTAATCGTTCCATTTCCGGCATTTAATGTTGTTCCATCTAATTGATTTATTGATGCTGCTCCATTACTCCGGTTGGCAATATTTGCTTCATTACTATTACCAAATAAGTTGATATTCCCATCGCCACTTGATGTATTAATATCAGCATTGATGTTAATGCTACGTCCGGCTTGTAATTCTACAGATAAGTCTATTCCTATATTTTCATTAATTGTTATATCGTTATCCGCTTGGAGAATAATATTACCCTCTGAGTTTTCTAGGGAAGTATTACTTTCTGCTCCTCCTAAAATAATATTTTCTGGGTCTAATAATATTGTTCCTGTATTGCCAAATTCAGCACTAACATCAACCTGACCGTTAAAATTTAATTGTTGTTTTCCTGAGACTTCTACAAAGCCTCCACTACCATAATTTTCTCCTCCTTTTGCACTAATATTTCCATCAAAATTAGTAATTCCATCTGACCAAACAATGACTTGACCTCCATCTCCATTTGTAATAGCATTAGTGGAAATAAAAGAGTTTTGATTAACAGAAGTTTGCTGAGAATTGGGAATTATACCATTGCCTTGAAAGTCGCCTCCAATTAATACTGTTCCCCCACCATTTAAACCATCAGCGTTAATATTGGCATTTATGAGAGCTACGCGCTCGCCCAAAACATTAACTTGTCCGATCATATGATCGGAGGTTGATACATCTATATTTCCTGAAACAATAGTCTCTCCTAAAGTATTGGCAATTGTTACATTATCTGTCAACACCATATTACCATCAGCATTAATTTTGATGGATGTAGCGTGTTTGTTGTCTCCACCAGTTAATAATTTTGGTAAAAATAGAGGAGCTATCTGAGAAATATCTGCCTCATTTGCTTTTTTGGGGTTGACTTCCAAACTTAATAAATGTCCTGGTTGAGATATTCTCAGGGTACTACTGCCTTCTACTGCTGCGATGGTAATGTTACCCCCTGGAGTAGAGAGTTGCCCTGTGTTGACAACTGTGCCACCTAACAAAGTTAGATTTTCTCCGGGATTTAAACTTAGATTTCCTTGATTAACTATAGCACCTGAGTTATTTTGGTTAAATCTATATCCACTAGGGTTTCCAACTAATTTTGAATAGTCGTTTGTTCCCATAGCTTCAAACCAGAAATTATTGTTGTTAAAGCCAATACTGGTGGCAGTGGTGACGCTGAATGAGGCAGGTATATTCAGGCTGGCGTTAGGACCGAACATTATGCCTGCGGGGTTGATGAGGAAGAGGTTGGAGTTACCACCGATAACTTGGATGAGACCGTTGATAATAGAGGCATTGCCTCCTGTGACTCTGCCGAGAATGTTGCGGGTGTCTGGGGTGGTTAAGAAATTAGCGGTTTGGTTAGTGTTGAGATTAAATTGGTCAAAACTGTGGAATAGGTTAGATCCATTGTGAGTTCCACCTTGGATGTTAAATTGGTTGCCGTTTTGATTTACGGTTGTTCCTGTGCCATTGTTGGCAGGGGTTATGGGTTGGGAGTAGGCGGGGAGTGTTGTTCCTAATTTGCCTAAAATTATAGTCAGAGTTGTTATTATATAAAATTTTAATTTAGTTGCTTTCATCAAAAAATATTCACCCTTTTGTCGCTAAGTATCACAAAGTACAAAGCTCAACTTTTAGCTAATATAAATAATTATGTATTTATATTAAATTTTAATAAATTTTCAGTAATATTGCAGAACTTGTCAATATGTAATACGATTGTGAAAAAAAGAATGTTACAAAACTCTAGTTATAGGCAACAGGCAACAAGTAATAGGCAACAGGTAAAGCATTGTCAGATATAAATTTGCAGAAATACTCCTTGAAAGCTCTAAACTTAGGAGCTATCTAAAAATGAGTTGTACAAATTTTATCCAGGATAAATTGTGAAATATAGCTTCCATCAAAAAAATAGTTTAGGTTATTTCTGCACGAGTCCTTAGTGAAGATATCAAGCGCGATAGCTATATAACTGAATTTTATATGATAGCCAATTTATTAAGATAATACAACGAAGCAATCCCTAGGTAGATGGCCATGGGGGGGTAAGGGAAAAATTAATCAGCAAAAGGCTCTTAACTCCTCCTCGGTATCACAAATGAAATCCATGAACATGATACTCTACAGCAAAGCAATCTCTAAGACTCCAAGGTCAAAGTCACCTTGTTAAGATTGTCCTGGGGGGAAAAATTATTAAACTAATAATCAAAATTCTTCAGTCTCCTCACAATTACAAGTAAAAACTAGGGGGACTTAGTGCCAGAAAAAGCCTCATTTGAAATTTTCGGTTCTCAACAATTTATTGACTGGTTGAATACTGAAAATTTGAGTCTAGCATTCACTACTTATCAATCTAATCGACTGTTTTTTATTGGGATTAAACCTAATGGTGATTTGTCAGCGACTATGCGGACTTTCGATCGCCCTATGGGACTTTATGCTACTGCTGATAGCTTGACTTTGGCCACCCGTTACCAGGTCTGGCAGTTAGAGAATATGGTGGAAAAAGGCCAATTGTTTAAGGACCGTGACAAAATGTATGTCCCTCGTCGTAGTTGGATGACTGGGCAGTTGGATATACATGATATTGTCCAGGCTCAATGGGGAGATAGATCACAACAAGTTATTTTTGTCAATACTTTATTTGATTGTTTGGCTACATTGAGCGATCGCTACAGTTTTACTCCGCTCTGGAAACCACCATTTATTTCTAAAGTGACCCCTGAAGAACATTGTCATCTCAACGGTTTGGCCATAGTTGAGGGAAAACCAGCCTATGTAACTGCTTGCGGTCAGTCTGATATGGTAGATGGGTGGCGAGACCAAAGGCGGAATGGAGGTTGTGTGATTGATATATCTAGTAAAGAAATTATTGCGACTGAACTTTCAATGCCCCATTCTCCCCGCTTTTACCAAGATAAATTGTGGTTGCTAAATTCAGGAAAAGGAGAATTTGGCTATCTCGACTCCAAAACAGGCAAATTTCAACCTGTAAAATTTTGTGGGGGGTATTTGCGAGGGATGACGTTTTGGAAAAACTACGCTATTGTAGCTTTGTCTAGACCTAGAAAAAGAGAACAAACTTTTTCAGGTTTAGTTCTTGAAGAGAGATTAGCAGCGAAGGGAGCAACAGCCTTTTGTGGTCTCCAAGTTATTAACTTGGACACTGGGGATATTGTTCATTGGCTGCGTGTTGAGGGAATAATTGTGGAATTGTATGACGTAGCAGTATTACCCGGAGTACGAAATCCAGGGTGTATAGGTTTACAAGAAACAGATGAGTTGAGGCGGGTGGCCACTCGTGATTTGAGTGTTGAAGTTTAAAAAAGATAGGGAATCTCAATTGTCATTGCGAGGAACATTTGCAGAGCATTCCGTCACGAAAGCAATCTGTGAATGGGAAAACAATTCAATCAATGGGATTGCTTTCCTACGGAATGCTGCGCAAACGTCGTCTCTCCTCGCAATGACAGTCTTATATCTTGTCCATCTAAAGCCAGGAACGAAGCTCTAATAGTCATTGCGAGGTACTAAGCAATATCTAAGAATTAGAAAATAATGCCGATTTCTTTCCTGCAGAATACTGCGCAAACCTCTTAGATACTCAGAATAACAGTCTTAATATATGCAATACATCTACTTTATTAATACCAAATTATAGTTATGTCTACCGTTCAAATTACCCAAACCGGAACTCCTAATGAAACTGGCGCAATACCAGCTATCTTTACCATCAGTCGCGACGATACCCTTGGCAATATCACAGTCTTCTTTACCATCTCCGGCACTGCCAGACAAAACATCGACTACGACATTCAAGGAGTCCGCACCGTAGATAATACCGTCTCCACGGTAACATTTGACGGAGAAAAAGGTAGTGTTCTTATTCCTGATGGACAAACCAGTGTTGATATACAAATAGTACCCAGGGATGATAATGTCAGCGATGCTTCAGAAACAGTCACTCTTACTCTGATAGAAGAACCCACTGGCGTACCAGAACAATATGATGTTACAAGCACTGCGGGGAATGAGACGGAAACTCTAACTATTACAGATAATGCTGCTCCCACAACTAAAGTAGTAGGGGCGAATGAGATTGTTATTTCTACGAATGCAAATGGTGCCCAATCAGTATTTGCAGCAGATTTAGATAATGATGGAGATGTTGATATTCTTAGTGCATCAAGAAATGATAATAACATCGCCCTGTACCTCAATGATGGCAGCAATAACTTCACAGAACAAGTCATCTCTACTAATGCTAATGATGCTAGAGAAGTATTTGCAGCAGATGTCGATAGTGATGGAGATGTTGATGTTCTCAGTGCTTCACGAATTGATAACAAAATCGCCCTGTACCTAAATAATGGCAACAATAATTTTACAGAACAAGTCATCTCTACTAATGCAAGTGGTGCCAGAGGAGTATTTGCAGCAGATGTAGATAATGATGGAGATGTTGATGTTTTCAGTGCTTCTGTCAATGATGACAAAATTGCTCTGTACCTCAACGACGGCAATAATAATTTCACGGAACAAGTCATCTCTAATACAGCAGATGGTGCAGAATCAGTATTTGCAGCAGATGTAGATAATGATGGAGATGTTGATGTTTTTAGTGCTTCACGAATTGATGACAAAATTGCTCTGTACTTCAACGACGGCAATAATAATTTCACAGAACAAGTCATCTCTAATACAGCAGATGGTGCTAGAGCAGTATTTGCAGCAGATATTGATAATGATGGAGATGTTGATGTTCTCAGTGCTTCACGGTATGATAGCAAAATCGCCCTGTACCTCAATGATGGTAACAATAATTTTACAGAACAAGTCATCTCTACTAATGTAGTTCAAGCTTTTTCAGTATTTGCAGCAGATGTAGATAGTGATGGGGATGTCGATATTCTCAGTGCTTCACGCTCTCAAGACAAAGTTGCAGTTTACCTCAACGACGGCAGTAACAATTTCACAGAACAGACGATTTCTACTAATGCTGATGGTATATATTCAGTATTTGCAGCAGATGTAGATAGTGATGGGGATGTAGATATTCTTAGTGCTTCACTCAATGACAACAAAATCGCCCTTTATGAAACAATATCCATCTCTCAAGTCAGCATCACTGCCACAGGAACTCCCACAGAAGCAGGAGCTACCTCTGGAACTTTTACGATAGATCGTGGTACTGACACCAACGGTAATATTACAGTCTTCTTTACCATCTCCGGGACTGCTACACAAAACATTGACTACGATATTAGAGGAGTCCGCACCGTAGATAATACTGTACCCACAGTAACATTCGATGGACAAAAAGGCAGCGTTGTTATACCTGATGGAGAAACCAGTGTAGATATACAAATAATACCCAGGGACGATATTGTAACAGAGCCTGGTGAAACAGTCACTCTGACTCTGATAGAACAACCCACCGGCGCACCAGAACAATATGATGTTACTACCATTGCGGGAAATGAGACAGCAACTCTGACGATTACAGATAATCCTAACCCCACAAATAAAGCAGTGGGAGCGAATGAGATTGTTATTTCTACGAATGCAGATTTTACTCAATCAGTATTTGCAGCAGATGTGGATAATGATGGGGATGTTGATGTTCTTAGTGCATCAAGAAATGATGACAAAATTGCCCTGTACCTCAACGATGGCAGCAATAACTTCACTGAACAAGTAATCTCTACTACTGCTGATGGTGCTTTCTCAGTATTTGCAGTGGATGTTGATGGTGATGGGGATATCGATGTTCTCAGTGGTTCTTATAGGGATGATAAAATTGCCTTATACCTCAACGCTAGCAGCAATAACTTCGCAGAACAGACCATCTCTAATAATGCCAACGGTGCCCGTTCCGTATTTGCAGCAGATGTTGATGGTGATGGGGATGTAGATATTTTCAGTGCTTCACAGTTCGACAACAAAATCGCCCTGTACCTCAACGATGGCAACAATAATTTCACCGAACAGACCATATCTACTAATGCTAACGGTGCCCAATCAGTATTTGCAGTGGATGTGGATGGTGATGGAGATATGGATGTTCTTAGTGCTTCATACTTTGGCGACAAAATCGCCTTATACCTAAACGATGGCAGCAATAACTTCACAGAACAAACCATTTCCACTAATGCAGATGGTGCTTTCTCAGTATTTGCAGCAGATGTCGATGGTGATGGGGATGTAGATGTTCTGAGTGCTTCATTCCTTGACGACAAAATCGCCCTGTACGTTAATGATGGCAGTAATAACTTCACAGAACAGGTAATTTCTACTAATGCTAATGGTGCTATTTCAGTATTTGCAGCGGATGTCGATGGTGATGGGGATGTAGATGTTATCAGCGCTGCACGCAACGACGACAAAATCGCCTTATACCTAAACGATGGCAGCAATAACTTCACAGAACAGGTAATTTCTACTAATGCTGATGGTGCCCATTCAGTATTTGCAGCAGATGTGGATAATGATGGGGATGTGGATGTTCTCAGTGCTTCAGTCTATGACGACAAAATCGTCCTGTACGAAACAATATCTGTCCCTCAAGTCAGCATCACTGCCACAGGAACTCCCACAGAAGCAGGAGCTACCCCTGGAACTTTTACCATAGATCGTGGCACGAACACCAATGGCAATATCACAGTCTTTTTTACCATCTCCGGTAGTGCCACACAAAATATCGACTACGACATCAGAGGAGTCCGCACTGTAGAGAATACTGTCCCCACAGTAACATTCGATGGAGAAAAAGGCAGCGTTGTTATTCCTGATGGACAAACCAGCGTAGATATACAAATAGTACCCAGAGACGATACTGTTGTTGATGCAGCAGAAACAGTCACCCTCACCCTAATAGAAGAACCCACCGACGCACCAGAACAATATGATGTTACTAACATTGCAGGGAATGAGACAGCAACTCTGACTATTACAGATAATGCTGAAGCCACAAATAAAGCAGTGGGGGCAAATGAGATTGTTATTTCTACTAATGCTAATCGTCCATTCTCAGTCTTTGCAGCAGATGTAGATGGAGATGGGGATGTTGATGTTCTCAGTGCTTCACGCATTGATGACAAAATAGCCCTGTACCTGAATGATGGCAGTAATAACTTCACTGAACAAGTTGTCTCTACTAATGCTGATGGTGCAACTTCAATATTTGCAGCAGATGTAGATGGAGATGGGGATGTTGACGTTCTTAGTGCATCAATAAATGATGACAAAATAGCCCTGTACCTAAATGATGGCAGTAATAACTTCACTGAACAAGTTGTCTCTACTAATGCTGATGATGCTGCTTCAGTATTTGCAGCGGATGTAGATGGAGATGGGGATGTTGATGTTCTCAGTGCATCACAATATGACGACAAGATAGCGTTGTACCTGAACGATGGCAGTAATAACTTCACCGAACAAGTTATCTCTACTAATGCTGATGGTGCTAAATCAGTATTTGCAGCGGATGTAGATGGAGATGGGGATGTTGATATTCTCAGTGCATCACAATATGACGACAAAATAGCCTTGTACCTGAACGATGGTAGCAATAACTTTACAGAACAAGTAATCTCTACTAATGCTGATGGTGCTATTTCAGTATTTGCAGCAGATGTGGATGGTGATGGGGATGTTGATGTTCTCAGCGCATCAATTTTAGACAACAAAATAGCCTTGTACCTGAACGACGGCAGTAATAACTTCACTGAACAAGTCATTTCTACTAATACTGATTTTCCTAGATCAGTATTTGCAGCCGATGTAGATAATGATGGAGATGTGGATGTTGTCAGTGGATCGCGGGACGATAACAAAATAGCAGTCCACCTAAATAATGGCAGCAATAACTTCACAGAACAAGTAATCTCTACTAATGCTGATGCTGCTGCTTCAGTATTTGCAGCGGATGTAGATAATGATGGGGATATTGATATTCTCAGTGCATCACCGGATGATAACAAAATAGCTCTCTACGAAACAATACCTGTCCCTCAAGTCAGCATCACTGCCACAGGAACTCCCACGGAAGAAGGAGCCACCCCTGGAACTTTTACCATAGATCGTGGCACGGACACCAACGGCAATATAACAGTCTTCTTTAACATATCCGGAACTGCTACACAAAACATTGACTACGATATTAAAGGAGTCCGCACTGTAGATAATACCGTCCCCACAGTAACATTTGATGGACAAAAAGGCAGCGTTGTTATACCCAATGGACAAACCAGTGTAGATATACAAATAATACCGAGGGACGATACCATTACTGATGCCTCAGAAACAGTCACCCTCACTCTGACAGAACAACCCACCGACGCACCCGAACAATATGATGTTACTACCACTGCGGGGAATGAGACAGCAACTCTGACTATTACAGATAATCCTAACCTCACATCTAAAATAGTGGGGGCGAATGAGATTGTTATTTCTACTAATGCTGATGGTGCTGAATCAGTATTTGCAGTTGATATAGATAGTGATGGCGATATTGATGTTCTTAGTGCATCAAACAATGATAATAAGATAGCAGCTTACCTAAACGATGGCAGTAATAACTTCACAGAACAAGTCATCTCTAGCAATGCTGGTGGTGTCCGTTCAGTATTTGCATTAGATGTGGATAATGATGGGGATGTTGATGTTCTCAGTGCTTCATACTCTGACAACAAAATTGCCCTGCACCTAAATGATGGCAGTAATAATTTCACAGAACAGGTGATCTCTATTAATGCCAATGTTGCTGGACCAGTATTTGCAGCAGATGTGGATAATGATGGGGATATAGATATTATTAGTGCTTCACGGCTTAATAACAGGATTATTGTCCACCTAAACGATGGCAGCAATAATTTCACAGAACAGGTAATCTCTAATAATGCTGATGTTGCTGAATCATTATTTGCAGTAGATGTAGATAATGATGGGGATATTGATGCCCTCAGCGCTTCAAAGCTTGATAACAAAATCGCTGTACACCTAAACGATGGCAGTAATAATTTCACAGAACAGACAATTTCTACTAATGCTAATGTTGCTGAATCAGTATTTGCAGTTGATGTAGATAATGATGGAGATATTGATGTTCTCAGTGCATCAAGCAATGATGACAAAATTGCCCTGTACCTCAATAATGGTAGTAATAACTTCACAGAACAGACAATTTCTACTACTGCTAATGTTGCTGAATCAGTATTTGCAGCAGATGTAGATAATGATGGGGATATTGATATTCTCAGTGCATCAAGCAATGATGACAAAATAGCAGTTTACCTAAACGATGGTAGCAATAACTTCACCGAACAAGTAATCTCTACTAATACAGATGGTGCATCCTCAGTATTTGCAGCGGATGTAGATAATGATGGGGATATTGATATTCTCAGTACATCACGGTATGATAACAAAATCACCCTTTATGAAACAATATCCGTCCCTGTTTTAGGCAACCTAGCCCCCGCAACATTTACCGAAAGTGCGGTCAACTTAGAAGCACAAATAATAGATGGCGATGTAACTCTTACCTCTGAAAATAACGACTTAAGCGGTGGCAATATCACTATTGAGTACAGTATTGGTGGGGACATTGAAGACCAACTAACCGTTACCAACATTGGTACAGGTGTAGATCAAATAGACTTTGATGGTAGCGAAATCACCTACGAAGGCAACATTGTCGGTAGTATTGACACCATCAACAACGGAGTAAACGGTGTCGGGTTAGTAATAAACCTAACCACTGCCAATGCTACAGTCACTGCTGTAGAAGCATTAATAGAAGCTATGAGCTACCAAAATACCTCTGCAGATCCCACAGCTAGTCGGACTATATCAATAACAGTCAACGACGGTATTGCTGAGAGTGAACCCCAAGTCTTAGAAATAACAGTCACCGCCGACAACGATGCTCCACTCCTAGACAATACCTTAGATGAGACGGGAGCGATCGCCGACATTGAATTAACAGTAGATGAAGACACAACAGCTATCGGAGTAGTAGGCAACCTAGTTAGCGAAATAGTTGCCCTCACAACAGGCAATGTTACTGATGCCGACACTATCCCCACACCTGTTACAGGTATTGCTATTACTTCAGTAGACGAAACTAACGGCATTTGGCACTACACCACTGACGGTGGCACAACCTGGACTCCAGTAGGAACAGTATCCGAGACCAGTGGATTGTTATTAGCAGACGATGCCAACACCCGTCTATTATTTGCTCCTACAGCAGACTTTAACGGCAGCATAAGCAATGGCCTGACGTTCCGCGCTTGGGACCAAACTTCTGAGACGGCAGGCACAAAAGTAGATGTTAGCATTAATGGTGGGACTACAGCTTTCAGTATTGACACAGACACAGTTAATGTGGTAGTCAACCCAGTCAACGATGCCCCCACAGCAGCAGACAATACAATAACCATAGAAGAAGACACCAGCAACACATTTGCTACCACAGACTTTAACTTTAGCGACATAGAAGGCGACAGTCTAACTTCCATCACCATAACCAGCCTACCCACAGCAGGAACATTACAACTAAACGGAACAAACGTAACAACCAACCAAATTATTACAGCAACAGATATTTCCAACTTAGTATTTACTTCAGAAGCAGATGGTAACGGCACAAATTATGCCAACTTCAACTTCACAGTCAACGACGG